>NZ_JAPNNW010000008.1:0-137399 GCF_027853465.1 Allofournierella sp. CML151
CGGTTTCGTATTTGGCGTGCGGGCGGGTGCACCCCGCCCGCTCTGGTTCCAGAATATTCCGCAAACGTGCCAATCGACACTCTTGGAATTTTGCCTCGGGTGTACTATACTTTAGATAACGTCTTTACCAAAAAGAAAGGGGCAGCGTTTTTATGCAGCATACCATTGAAAATGAATTTTTGACCGTCACCGTGGAGTCCAAGGGTGCCGAGCTGGTGAGCGTGGTGGACAAGGCCACCGGCGCCGAGATGATGTGGGACGGCCAGAAGGATGTGTGGCCCCGCCGCGCACCCATCCTGTTCCCCTACTGCGGCAAGCTGAACGGCGGCCACTACACCCTGGACGGCGAGACCTACGAGGGCGGCCAGCACGGCTTCGGCCGCGACCTGGAGCACGAGTTTGTGGGTGCCGAAAACGGCGTGATGCGCTTTGTGCTGCGCTCCAATGAGGCCACCCGCCAGAAGCTGCCCCGGGATTTTGCCCTGGAGAGCACCTTCACCCTGACCGGCCGTACCCTGCGCCAGACCATCACCGTGACCAACACCGGCGACAAAGAGCTGCGCTTCGGCTTCGGCTTCCACCCGGGCTTCGCGCTGCCCTTTGACGACAAGCACACCACCGCCGACTACGAGCTGCGCTTTGACGCGCCCCAGACCCCCGTGGTCATCGAGACCGGCGCCACCAGCGGCCTGGTCACCGGCGCCACCCGCGTGCTGATGGAGAACAGCGACGTCATCCCCATGGACGACCGGATGTTCGACCACGATTCCATCTGCATGAGCAAGCTGACCGCCAAGACCCTGAGCGTGGTGGAGAAGGACACCGGCCGCCGCATCACCGTGGACCTGGAGGGCTTCCCCTACACCCTGATCTGGAGCGCCGTGGGCAACCCCGAGCTGCACTTCGTGTGCATCGAGCCCTGGCACAGCCTGCCGGACACCGAGACTGCCACCGGCAACTGGAACGACAAGCCCTGCGCCGCCGCCCTGGCCGCCGGCGAGAGCTGGAGCACCGACCTGAACATGACCTTCGAGCGCTGAGCGAGCGCCGGGCCGGGGGAACATGCCCCCGGCCCTTTTTCATCCAAACGATTTACCCCCAAAAGGAGAACCAAGACCCATGAGCATCGCACCCTTTGAACGGCGCACCGCCCTTCTGCTTGGCGAGGAGGGCGTGAACGCCCTGCACGCCGCCCACGTGATTCTGTTCGGCGTGGGCGGTGTGGGCGGCTACGTGGCCGAGGCCCTGGCCCGGGCAGGCGTGGGCCGCCTGACCCTGGTGGACGACGACACCATCGCCGACTCCAACCGCAACCGCCAGCTGATCGCCCTCACCGACACGGTGGGCCGCAGCAAGGTGGAGGTGGCCGCCGAGCGCATCCGGGCCATTAACCCGGACTGCCGGGTCCAGGCCCGCGCCCTGTTTTACATGCCGGACACCGCCGATCAGATTCCCTTTGAGGGGGCCAGCTATGTGGTGGACGCGGTGGACACCGTGACCGCCAAGCTGGAGATCATCGGCCGGGCGCTGGCTGCCGGGGTGCCGGTGATTTCCAGCATGGGCACCGGCAACAAGCTGCACCCGGAGCTGCTGGAGCTGACCACCATCGAGAAGACCACCGCCTGCCCTCTGGCCCGGGTGATGCGCCGGGAGTGCCGGGCAAGGGGCTACAGGAACATTCCGGTGGTGTATTCCACCGAGCCCGCCCTCACCCCCAAGCAGCTGGACGGACCGGCCGAGGTGCCGGGCGCTGCGGTGCGGGCAGGCAACCCCAAAAAGCAGACCCCCGGCAGCGTGAGCTTTGTGCCGGGGGCGGCGGGGCTGATCATCGCGGGCAAGGTGGTGCGGGACCTGACCGGCCAGCCCTGAGGACTCGGTGCAGGCAAAACAAGACGGGAGGAACACGGCTGTGAACGACGAAAAGCGCAGTGAATTGCTGGAGCAGGTATGGAACCAGCAGAACCAGGCCTACGACCTGATGTGTGAATACGACGCCATGCCCCACCGCTACGGCGCGTGTATGCTGTATCAGGCCCAGGCCCATATGATCGACCTGATTGCCCTGTACCCGGGCATCACCGCGGCGGATCTGGCCAGCATTCTGCGCAAGACCCCCAGCGCCTGCTCGCAGACGCTGCGCAAGCTGCGGGAGAAGGGGCTGGTGGAGCAGCTGCGCAACGCCGAAAACAACCGCCAGTACAAGCTGCAGCTGACCGAGAGCGGTCAGGCCCTGTACCGGGACCACGCCGCCTTCAGCGCCGACTGCCAGCAGCGAACCTTTGACCGGCTGGCCGAGTTCACCGAGGAGGAGCTGGCGCTTTATCTGCGGGTGCAGCAGCGCATCAACGAGGCCTACGCCGACGATGTGCGCCGCAGCCGGGAGGTGTTTGCCTGAAAGCGGGCACCCTTTGCGCGGAAAAGGAGACGAGTGCAATGAAATACGATTTTACTTCCATCATTGACCGGCGGGGCTTTGATGCAACTGCTGTTGAAGGCATCGGCCAGAGGTACTGGGGCAGTGAGCCGGAGGCCCCGAAGCAGGGGTTTGACTCCATCCCCATGTGGGTGGCGGATATGAATTTTGCCACCTGCCCGGCGGTACCGGCTGCCATCATCCGGCGGGCGGAGCATCCACTGTACGGTTATTTTCAGCCCCGGGAGGAATACTTTTCCAGAATCATAAGCTGGCGAACCCGCCGCAACGGCTTCGTCGATCTGAAAAAGGAATTCATCGGCTACGAAAACGGGGTGCACGGCTGCGTGACCAGCGCGGTGAAGACCCTGTCGGCCCCCGGCGACAGAATTCTTCTGCACAGTCCGGTCTATGTGGGCTTCAAGGCGGATGTGGATATGCTGGGGCGGGTGCCGGTGTACAGCCCCCTTGTGCTGGATGAGCAGGGGATATGGCGGATGGACTATGAGGACATGGACTGGAAGCTGCGGGAGAACCAGATCCATCTGGCCATCTTCTGCTCGCCCCACAACCCGGCGGGCCGGGTGTGGGAGCGCTGGGAGCTGGAAAAGGCCATGGAGGTGTTCGAAAAGAATCAGTGCCTGGTAATCAGCGATGAAATCTGGGCGGACATTGTGTACACCGGTCATAAGCACACCCCCACCCTGATGGTGAACGACTGGGCAAGAGAGCACACGGTGGCGGTGTATGCCCCCTCCAAAACCTTCAATCTGGCGGGTCTGACCGGCAGCTATCACATCATTTACAACCAGTATCTGCGCGACCGGGTGACCGGCGAGGGAAACTCCACCCATTACAACGAGATGAACGTGCTTTCCATGCATGCGCTGCTGGGCGCCTACAGCCAGGAGGGCGAGGAATGGGTGAAGGAGCTGCTGCAGGTACTGGAGGGCAACTGCCGCTATGCCTATGAGCACATCCGGGAGCATTACCGGGGCGTGCAGGTTTCCATGCCCCAGGGAACCTATATGCTGTTCCTGGACCTGACCGAATACTGCAGCCGCACCGGCCGCACGCTGGATGAGATTCTGAAGGCCGGCTGGGCGGTGGGCGTCGGCTGGCAGGACGGCCGGGCCTTCCGGGGACCCTGCCATATCCGAATGAATGTGGCTTCGCCGCTTTCCCGGATTCAGGAGGCCTTCCACCGGCTGGACAAATATGTCTTCAACGACTGAGCAGCGGCAAAGGATTTTTCTCTTTTCCAGAATACAAAACAAAACACAAGGCCCCCGCGGGGCGGCAGTACAGCCGCTGCCCTGCGGGGGCCTTGTGCATGTTGGGGAGAAAATGCATATAGAGGAGAAAATCAGAATTTGCGGCGGCGGCCCAGACCCAGGCAGCTGGCCAGCGCGCCCAGCACACCGCCCAGAACGGCGGGCAGCAGCCAGTAAAGGCCCTCGGTATACAGGGGCAGGCCTTCGAAGAAGGCCGCCACCGGACCGCCCAGCAGCTTTGCCTGCACCAGAGCGCCGGGTACGCTCATCAGAATGGTGAAGGCCACTGCCACCGGGTAGCACAAAGGCGCCTTGCCGGTGATGCGGTGGGCGAGGCCCAGCGCGATGAGCACGATGGCCACCGGGTAGATGGCGCTGAGGATGGGCACCGAGATGGCCAGGATGGTGTCCAGCCCGGCGATGGAAACAAAGAAGCTGATCACCGCGAAGATGACCACCCAGGCCTTGTAGGGGATTTTGGGCCACTGCAGGCTGAAGTATTCGCTGCAGCAGCTGAACAGACCGATGCAGGTGTTCAGGCAGGCGATCACGAAGATCAGGCCGAGCAGAGCGGTGCCCGCCGGGCCGTACATCCAGCTCATCAGATTGGTGAGCACGCCCGCGCCGTTGGAGTAATTGTCGAAGCTGCCGCCGCTCACCGCGCCGATGTGGGCCAGCGCCGAGTAGACCACAAGCAGCACCGCACCCGCGATCCAGCCCGCGCGGATGGTGTGGCGCACCACCGATTTTTCATCGGTCACGCCCCGGTTTTGGATGTTCAGCGCGATGATGATGCCGAAGTTCAAGGCGGCAATGGTGTCCATGGTCTGGTAGCCGTCCACAAAGCCCTGGGCCACCACGTTGCCGGTGTAGTTGCCGCTGGGCACACCGTAGCCGCCGGGGGCGTTCACAAAGCAGCCTGCCACCATAACGAAGATCAGCACCAGCAGGATGGGCCCCAGCGCCTTGCCCAGCCGGTCGGTGAGCTTTTCCGGCTTGAAGGCCACCAGCATGGCCACCGCGAAGAATACGAAGGAGTAAACGCACAGCACCCAGAGGGGAGCGTTTGGCCAGAAGGGGCTCACCGCCATTTCAAAGGAGGTGCTGGCGGTGCGGGGGATGGCAAGCCCCGGCCCGATGGAAACATAGATGAGCAGGGTGAACAGCCAGGCGAACTTTTTGCCCACCCGGCCTGCCAGCACCGGCAGCCCGCCGGACTGGGCCACCGCCACCACGCCCAGAACGGGCAGGCCGATGGCGCTCATGGCAAAGCCGATCATGGCGGGCCAGGTATCGGCGCCCGCCTGCGCGCCCAGAAAGGGCGGAAAGATCAAATTGCCCGCGCCGAAAAACATGGAAAACAGGGTCAGGCCCACAAAGAAGCAGTCCCTTTTGGATAATCGCTGCACGCTGCTCCCTCCTTATAAGAAAGCGTCATAAGAAAGCGTTGAATCGCTGTTTGAAAAAACTAAGTTGTTCCAGTGTAGCATAAAAACGAACACTTGTCCACGACAGAGCTGTAAATCGCCCCGGTCAAACCGGCAAAGACGGACGAATCACAGGGATAATTTGCACAAAAAAGTTGAGCAAACCCGGCAAATCGGACAAAAACATATCTTGTCAATAGGCGAATTGGCTGAAAAAGGAGAAAAAACTTTGGCAGAAGAAAAAGACGGAAAAAACCGCGCCCGGATCAATCCGGGCGCGGTTGGCATTCACAGCCGGTGGGCGCTTTGCAGCCAGGTGCGGCTCACCGGGCCAGTGTCGTCCGGCACAAGGCCGAAGGTGTATTCCATGGCCACGGTGCCGCTTTCCAGCGGCAGGGTCAGGGTGGCGGTGACCACGTCGCCGGTGCGGCTGTAGGCGATGGCGTTCGGGTCCGCGTCCAGCAGCGTTTTGATCTCCTCACAGCCCGCACAGGGGGCGGGCAGCGGCTCCTCTGTGTTTTCCAGTGCGGCGGGGGTCGGGTCCTCGCCGCTGATCCGGTCGGTGAAGTCTGCCCGGAAAATGGTGCCTGCGGGGGCTTCGGTGGAGCCGTCCTCCGCCAGGCCGAACCAGCCCTCGGACCGGGCATACAGGTAATTGGCCCATTCCTCGGCGGTCAGTTCGGTTAAGGGATCGTCAAGGTCCCGGAAGATGCCGGAAAGGGCCAGCGCCCGGGTCTGGTGCTGCAGCATCACCCACTGGTTCCGGGTCAGGCCCAGCTCCACCTGGGCCGGGTCCGGGCTGGGCTCTGGTGGCTCGCCGCCCATGTAATAGCGCCAGCCGTCCGCGATGGTCCAGCCCGCTTCTTCTTTCAGGGCCAGATACACGTAGTCGGCTGTGCCGTCGGAATACTGGGGCCCGCAGAGAATGGCCTCGGGGGTGTATTCGGTGGTGGTCCGCACCATCAGCAGGCAGCCGCCCGGGTCGGTGATGCAGTCCAGGCAGCTTCTGCCGTCCAGCCAGGGGGTGTTGTCGGTCAGCGGGATCTGAAGGTCCGCCCACTCCTTTGGCGGGATCACCTGCACGCTGTCCAGCCGGGCGGTCAGGTACCGGCCCGGACGGTCCCAGTCGGCCCGGAACCGGGTCTCCAGCACATCGGTGATGGCGGCCAGCTCCTCCTCGGTGGGCTGGAGAGGCTCCGGCAGCGGGTCCGGCAGGGGGATGGTGGTGGGCTCGGGCGTGGTGCTCTCGGCGGCCGCCGAGCCGGACGGAGCCCCCGAGGACGCGGGCGCGGCGGGGGCGCAGCCGGTGAAAATCAGCCCGGCACAGAGGGCCAGGGCGGCGAAACGGAACAAGCTGCGGGTCATGGAAAATCCCTCCTTTTTCGGGGAGTGGGAGAAAAAGATCGTTAAAAAATACTCCTCTTACCCTGAAAACGAACCGGGGGCCCCGCTCATTGCACAAACTGGATAAAATGCTGGGCGGGGAGAAGGAGAAAAATCCCCGCGTTTTTTGTACAGAACAGAAAACCCGCCCCCTCGGACACTTCCGAAGGGACGGGTGTTGTTGCAAAATGCGGGCTGCAAAGGGTGCGGCTTAGTAAGCCTTGCCCCAGTAGACCATCAGGTTGGCAGGCTTGCCGCAGCAGGGGCAAACGTCGCTGATGTGCTCCTGCTCGAAGGGCATGCAGCGGCTGGACAGGCCAACCTCTTCCTTCATCTTCTCCTCGCAGGCCAGGTCGCCGCACCACATGGTCTTGATGTAGCCGTTGTTCTTCTCGGCCAGCTCCTTGACCTCGTCCATGGTGGTGGCGCTCCAGGTGCGGTTCTCGCGGTTTTCCAGAGCACGGTTGTAGATGTTCTGAGCCAGCTCATTCAGCAGGCGGGGGATCTCGGTCTCCAGGTCATCCAGGCTCACGAAGTACTTCTCGCGGGTATCGCGGCGCACCAGCACGCACTGGTTCTTCTCGATGTCCTTGGGGCCGATCTCCAGACGCAGGGGCACGCCCTTCATCTCCCACTGGCTGAACTTCCAGCCGGGGGAGTTATCGCTATTGTCCAGCTTGACGCGGGCAAACTTGGAAACGCGGGCGGCCAGCTCCTCGGCCTTCTCGGTCACGCCGGGCTTGTGGGCGGCAACGGGCACGATGACCACCTGGAAGGGGGCGATGGCGGGAGGCAGAATCAGGCCCTCGTCGTCGCCGTGGGTCATGATGATGGCGCCGATCAGGCGGGTGGACACGCCCCAGCTGGTCTGGTGGGGGTACTGCAGGGTGTTGTCACGGCCGGTGAACTGCACGTTGAAGGCGCGGGAGAAGCCGTCGCCGAAGTAGTGGCTGGTGCCGCTCTGCAGGGCCTTGCCGTCGTGCATCATGGCCTCGATGGTGTAGGTGGCCTCAGCGCCGGCAAACTTCTCCTTGTCGGTCTTCTTGCCCTTTACCACGGGGATCATCAGGTAGTTCTCGCAGAAGTCGGCGTAGGTGTTCAGCTGCTGCTCGGTCTCCTGCTTGGCCTCCTCGGCGGTCTCGTGGATGGTGTGGCCCTCCTGCCACCAGAACTCGCGGCTGCGCAGGAAGGGACGGGTGGTCTTCTCCCAGCGCACCACGCTGCACCACTGGTTGTACTTCATGGGCAGGTCGCGCCAGGAATGCAGCACATGGGCGAAGTGGTCGCAGAACAGGGTCTCACTGGTGGGGCGCACGCACATGCGCTCTTCCAGCTTCTCGGTACCGCCGTAGGTGACCCAGGCCACCTCGGGGGCAAAGCCCTCCACGTGGTCCTTCTCCTTTTGCAGAAGGCTTTCGGGGATGAAGATGGGCATGGCCACGTTCTCGTGACCGGTGGCCTTGAACATGCCGTCCAGAATGTGGGTGATGTTCTCCCAGATGGCGTAGCCGTAGGGGCGCAGGATCATGCAGCCCTTTACGGTGGAGTAGTCCACCAGCTCGGCCTTCAGGCATACGTCGGTGTACCACTGGGTAAAGTCCTCGTTGATGGGGGTGATGGCCTCCACCAGTTTCTTCTTCTGCTCGCTCATTTGCTTTTTCCTTCCTTACTCGTCGCCTCGGAACCCCCGGGCAAAAATAAGCCCCCCAGGCGGGCCGGCCGGCCTGCCGGAGAGGCAGCATGATGTGATTGGGGTGGGATCAGGTGTTGTCTTCCACGTAGCGGACCACATCGCCCACGGTGTGCAGATTCTCGATCTCCTCGTCGGGGATCTCCACGCCGAACTCATCCTCCAGGCTCATGACCATATCGACCACGTCCAGGCTGTCGGCCTCGAAGTCCTCCAGGATGTTGCTGTCCATGGTGATCTTTTCCTCGTCGATGTCCAGCTGCTCCGCCAGAAGCTCACGGATGCGCTCGAAAGTATCCATATTCCAAAACTCTCCTTATTATATGCCCGGATGCCGGGTTTGTTCAGGGCAGCGCCGCCTGAGCCGTTAGGCGTGAACCGTGCGGGGCTGCCTTTTGATTACTATACATTTTATAGCGTATCTGTGGAACCTTGTCAAGGGTTAAATCTTTAAAACAAGGCAAAAAAGGCCTGCGAAGCCGCTTCTTGTGCGCCGGGCCAAATCCGGCTATAATAAAAGCAGAATCAACGGGCCGCTGCTGCGTGCCCGAACGCGACAGGAGGGGATGGGCATGCGGCTGGAATTCACCAAAATGCATGGCTGCGGCAACGACTACATTTATCTGGATTGTTTGAAGGGCATGATCGACAATGCCCCCGAGCTGGCCCGGCGGTTAAGCCCCCGGCGGTTCTCCGTGGGGTCGGACGGGCTGATCTGCATCGCCCCCTCCCAGGTGGCCGACGCCACCATGCGCATGTTCAACGCCGACGGCAGCGAGAGCGCCATGTGCGGCAACGGCATCCGCTGCGTGGCCCAGTGGCTGTATGAGCACAAGGTGGCCGGGGACGAGATGACCATCGAGACGCTGGCGGGCATCAAGCACCTTTCCCGCAAGGGCGAGGGCATCTGGCAGGTGGAGATGGGCGCCGCCGAGTTCGAGCCTGCCCTGGTGCCGGTGAAGGGCCTGGGGCCGGACCCGGTGATCAACCGGGCCATTGCGGTGGATGGCCTGCCCTGGCAGGTGACCGCCCTCTCCATGGGCAACCCCCACTGCGTGACCGTGGTGGAGGATGTGCAGAGCCTGGACCTGGAGCGCATCGGCCCCGGCTTTGAGAATCACCCGGCTTTTCCCGAGCATGTGAACACCGAGTTCATTCAGGTGATGGGCAAAAACCACCTGGCCATGCGGGTGTGGGAGCGGGGCAGCGGCGAGACGCTGGCCTGCGGCACCGGGGCCTGCGCCTCGGCGGCGGCCGCGGTGATGCTGCGGCTGTGCGAGCCGGATACCGACATCGCCCTGGACCTGCCCGGCGGGCGGCTGACCATCCGGGTGGGCCAGGACTGGCAGATCCGGATGACCGGCCCGGCCAAGACCGTTTACACCGGCGTGGTGGAAGTGTGAGTGCCTTTTATAGAAGGAACAGGCACGAACATGTACGGTGGTGCCGTAATAAATTTGTACTTGCACCCCGGGGGATGGATGCTATAATAGAAGAAAAGCGGCCTGAGCCGTGCGGCAAGGCCCCAGGAGGGGGCGGCGGACCAGGCACGCTGGGAGAGAGGGATTCATGATGGATGAATTGATGGAGCTTTTAAAGGCAAGACCCACGATGTATCTGGCCACTGTGGAGGGCTACTGCCCCCGTGTGCGCCCCGTGAACCACTATATGATTTATAAGGGTTACTTCTACCTGGCCCTGTGCAAGGACAAGGAAGCCTACAAGCAGCTGCTGGACAACACCAACCTGGAGCTGTGCGTGGCCACCGGCGAAGAGACCTTCCTGCGCATTCAGGGCACCGTGAACTTCGACCGCAGCCCCGAGACCTACGCGGCGGTGTACGAAGCCATGCCCGACCTGAAGGAGGCCTACAAGGCTGACAGCGGCAAGCATCTGGCCCTGATTTACCTGGATCACATCAGCGCAGTGCTGTTTGACCGGCAGGACGAGGGCAAGATCCTGGCCAAATTCTGATTCCTACATAAGCAAAACAAGCGCCCGCGCCGGCTACAAACCTGCGCGGGCGCTTTTGTGTGCCTGCCCTCAATGAACAAAATTGAAACGAAAACCGCCGTTGTTTGGAACAAAACAGCGGCGGATTTTTTGTATAGAATGGCTTATTTTCAAAATTGGATCAAAATAATAGGAATTATTCTTGACAATAGGAGAAAAAGCGTGTATCATCTAATCAGGAAATATTCCTGTTAATGCTTTTCTCCCAAGCGCCGAAGCCATGAACGGGCCGAACAGGCGAGGCCGCATCCCCGGCGGCCGGGGCGAAAAGCTCCCCAAAACGCAAGCAATCAAAAACAGTTAAGGAGGTTATCTTATGAGAAGTATCACCAAATTGGATCTGCAGTATGCCCACCGTTTTTATGGCTTCAAGGGCGAAGCCCAGTATCTGCACGGACACACCGGCGTGCTGACCATTGAAGTGGAAGACACGGTGGAGCCGGGCGTGAACATGGTGTTCCCCTGCAACGAGATTCAGAAGACTGCCTGGGAAGTGCTGAAAAACTTTGACCATGCGCTGATTCTGCGAGAGAATGACCCCCTGCTGCCCGCGGTGCTGAAGGTGTATGAGGAGCAGGGCATCCGCGGCGGTGCACCCCAGAACCAGATGAAGGGCCCGGCCTTTAAGACCGAGCTGGCCACCGCCTACCCGGAGTGCCGCCTGGTGGTGACCAAGGAGACCCTGACCGTGGAGGGCATGATCAAGATCGTCTACGACCTGCTGAAGGACAAGCTGAACATTGCAAAAATCACCTTCACCAGCGGCGTGAACGCGGCCAGCGCCGAGTTCGAGACCCATAACAACATCGACCGCTGCCCTCTGTGCGGCATCGCCCTGAACGAGAACGGCGTGTGCCCCAAGTGCGGCTACAAAAAGCCCTGATGTGAGACTGCAACGGCCCTTTCCCCCAAGGCCATAAGAAAAGTCCCCGCCCCGGATTGTTCCGGGGCGGGGACTTTTGTGTCTGGAAAACAGGGGAACGGTCAGGGGGAGACGTAGCCCAGCGGGTCCACCTTCTGGCCGTTCTTGCGCACCTCAAAGTGCAGGTGGTTGCCGAAGGAGAAGCCGGTGTTGCCCACGCCGCCGATGGTCTGGCCCTTCTTCACCGTCTGCCCGGCGCTCACCGCCAGGCTGCCCTCGGTCATGTGGGCGTATACGGTGGAGATGCCGTCCGAGTGGTTGATCAGGGCCCAGTAGCCGTAGCTGGAGTTCCAGCCCGCCAGCAGCACGGTGCCGTCCGCCGCTGCCACGATGGGGGTACCCTTGGGGGCGGGGATGTCGATGGCGTAATGGGGGCTGCCGTAGATCACCTCACCAAAATGGGTGGACAGGGTGGAGTAGCCGGGCAGCGGCCAGGTCATGGACAGGCCGGTGCTGGGCGCCTGGGTGGGCGCGGGCGTGGGAGCCGGTGTGGGGGCAGGGGTGGGGGCAGGGGTCGGTTCGGGCGTGGGCTGGTTTTCGCCGCCCTCGCTGCCGTCGCCGGTCTCGCCGCCTTCACCGGTTTCGCCGTTCTCACCGTCCGGGGCAGGGGTAGGCTCCGGCGTGGGTTCCGGAGTCGGCTCGGGTGTGGGCTCCGGCGTGGGGGCCGGGGTCGGGGTGGCCTGGGCCTCCGCCTTGGCCAGCGCGTCGGCGATCTGCTGCTCCAGCTGGGCTTCGGCGGCCTGCAGCTCCTCCTTGCGCATCTCATATTCCGCCTCGTAGGCAATCTGCTCGGCGGCGCCCGCACTGATCTGGCTGTCCAGCTTCTGCACCTGGGACTGGTATTCCTTGCGGGTCTCTTCCAGCTGCTGCTGGTTTTCGGCGGCGGTGGTGCGTTTGCCCTCCAGCTCCTCGGTCAGGTCCTCCAGGGCCTGCTTCTGGGTCTGTAGCTCGGTGAGCAGGCTGTCGGTGTAGCTGCTCAGCTGCTGCAGATTGGAGGAGAAGGTGAGCAGCTGATACAGGCTGTTGGCCTGCAGCATCAGCGATACCCCGCCGGAATCGCCCAGCTTCTGCATGGCCTGCAGCTGGCCCTTGTATTCGGTCATGGTCTCGTCGTAGCTCTGCTGGGTGGCGGTGATCTGCTCCTCACACTGGGCGATCTGGTCCTGGATATCGGCCTGGGCGTCGCTCAGGCTGTTGATCTGATTCAAAAGCATCTGGGCCTGCAGTTCGGCCTGGGCCTTGGCGTCCATGTCCTCCTGCACGTCCTCGGCGGCCTGCTGGGCCTGGCTCTGGGCCTGGTCCACCTTGTTCTGCAGGTCCTGGATGTCCTCCTCGGTCACCTCGTCCTGGGCAAAGACCAGGGTGCCCGCCAGCATCACAGCGGCGGTGAAGGCTGCGCCGGCGCGCAGAAGCCAACGCTTGCTCATATAAAATCCCTCCTCGCAAGTGGGTTAATGATGTTGAAATTACATAATTTTATCATTTTAATCATACACCGTCAAGGGGGAGTTTGTCCCGCAAAAAAATTGAAAAAAATGTGAAAAAAGCCCCCGGCCAAAGGCCGGGGGCAGAAAAACCGGAAAATTACTCGATGATGCTCTTGCCGGTCATCTCTTCCGGCTGGGGCAGGCCCATCAGCTTGAGCATGGTGGGAGCGATGTCCGCCAGAACGCCGCCCTCGCGCAGCTTCACGTCACCGGCGCCGGCCACCAGGAAGGGAACCGGGTTGGTGGTGTGAGCGGTGAAGGGAGCGCCGTCGGGCTCACGCATCTGGTCGGCGTTGCCGTGGTCGGCAGTCAGCAGAACCTGACCACCAGCAGCCAGAACAGCGTCGATCACCTTACCGGCGCAGGTGTCCACAGCCTCAACGGCCTTCACAGCGGCCTCAAAGATGCCGGTGTGACCCACCATGTCGCAGTTGGCGAAGTTCAGGATGATCACGTCGTACTTGCCGCTCTCGATGCGCTTGACGCACTCGTCGGCAACCTCGAAGGCGCTCATCTCGGGCTGCAGGTCGTAGGTGGCAACCTTGGGGCTGGCAATCAGAGCACGGTCCTCGCCCTCGAAGGGAGCCTCCACGCCGCCGTTGAAGAAGAAGGTCACGTGAGCGTACTTCTCGGTCTCGGCGATGCGCAGCTGGGTCTTGCCGCACTTGGCCAGGTACTCGCCCATCACGTTGGTCAGGCTCTGGGGCTTGAAGGCAACCTCCACGTTGGGCATGGTGGCGTCGTACTGGGTGAAGCAGACGTAGTTCACGGGGAAACGGCCGTTCTTGCGCTCGAAGCCGGTGAACGCGTCGTCCACGAAGGTGCGGGTGATCTCACGGGCACGGTCGGGGCGGAAGTTGTAGAAGATCACGGTGTCGCCCTCGGATACGCGGCCGCCCTCGCAGGTCACGGCGGGGACCACGAACTCGTCGGTCACGCCCTCGGCGTAGCTGTTTGCCATCACCTCAGCGGGAGTGCCCTTCACGCCCTCGCCGTATACGAAGGCAGCGTAGGCCTTCTCCACGCGGTCCCAGCGGTTGTCGCGGTCCATGGCGTAGTAACGGCCGGAGATGGAAGCGATCTTGCCCACGCCCAGCTCATCCAGCTTGGCCTGCAGCTCGTCGATGTAGCCCTTGCCGGAATCGGGGGGAACGTCACGGCCGTCCATGATGGCGTGCACGTAAACCTCGGTGGCGCCCATGTCCTTGGCCATGTCCAGCAGGCCGAACAGGTGCTGGATGTGGCTGTGAACACCGCCGGCGGACAGCAGGCCCATCAGGTGGATGGCCTTGCCGTTTTCGATGGCAGCCTTCATGGCGTTCACAATGGCCTCATTGGAGCGGATGGAACCGTCCTGGATGGCCTTGGTGATGCGGGTCAGCTCCTGGTACACGATGCGGCCGGCGCCGATGTTGGTGTGACCAACCTCGCTGTTGCCCATCTGGCCGTCGGGCAGGCCCACGTCCATGCCGGAAGCACCGATGGTGGTGTAGGGGCAGGTGGCGAACAGCTTGTCCAGATTGGGGGTTTTGGCGGCCACGATGGCGTTGCCCTCGGTCTTGTTGGGCACCCAGCCGAAGCCGTCCAGAATGCAGAGCATCAGGGGTTTCTTAGACATAATGGATTACTCCTTATCAAAACTGTAAAAAACGCGCCGCCCCAAAGACGGCGCGTTATAACAAAAAGCTTACTTGCTGGCAGCAGCCACGATGGTGGCGAAAGCGTCGGCCTTCAGAGAAGCGCCGCCGATCAGGCCGCCGTCCACGTCGGGCTTGCCCAGCAGCTCCTCAGCGTTGCCGGCGTTCATGCTGCCGCCGTACTGGATGGTGGTAGCCTTGGCAACAGCCTCGCCGTACAGCTCGCCCAGCACCTTGCGGATGGCAGCGCAGACTTCCTGAGCCTGGTCGCTGGTGGCAGTCTTGCCGGTGCCGATGGCCCAAACGGGCTCGTAAGCGATGACCACGTTGGCCATCTGCTCAGCGGTTACGCCGTTCAGAGCGATCTTGGTCTGCATGCGGACCAGCTCCTCGGTCACGCCCTGCTCACGCTGGGTCAGGTTCTCGCCCACGCATACCAGCACCTTCAGGCCGGCGTTCAGAGCAGCCAGGGTGCGCTTGTTCACGGTCTCGTCGGTCTCGGCGAAGTACTGACGGCGCTCGGAGTGGCCGGTGATCACGTACTCAACGCCCAGGTCAACCAGCATGTCGGCGCTGATCTCGCCGGTGAAGGCGCCGCTCTTCTCGAAGTGCACGTTCTCGGCGCCCACATGGATGTTGGTGCCCTTGGTCTTCTCCACGGCGGTGACCAGGGTGGTGAAGGGGGTGCAGATCACAACTTCGCAGTTGGCGTCCTTCACAGCGGGGATCAGAGCGTCGATCAGCTCAACAGCCTCGGTGGCGGTCTTGTTCATCTTCCAGTTGCCGGCGATGATGGCCTTGCGGTTTGCTTTATCCATGGTGAAATTCCTCACTTTTCTTGTTGATGGTTCCTGCGGATGGTATGAACCGGAAAATGCCCCAGCCGCCCGGCGAAAGGGGGGCGACTGAGGCTTTGGGTTCAAAACTTAGGCGTTCTGGATGCAGGCGATGCCGGGCAGCTCCTTGCCTTCCAGGTACTCCAGGGAGGCGCCGCCGCCGGTGGAGATGTGGGTCATCTTGTCGGCGAAGCCCAGCTGCATTACGGCAGCAGCGCTGTCACCACCGCCGATCACGGTGGTGGCGTCGGACTCGGCCATGGCCTTGGCAACGGCCAGGGTGCCGGCAGCCAGGGTGGGGTTCTCGAACACGCCCATGGGGCCGTTCCAAACAACAGTCTTGCTGGCCTTCACGGCGTCAGCAAACAGCTTCTCGGTCTCGGGTCCGATGTCCAGGCCCATCATGCCGGCAGGCATAGCGTCGGCAGCAACCATCTTCACGTCGATGGGAGCGTCGATGGGATCGGGGAAGGAAGCGGCCACAGCGGTATCAACAGGCAGCAGCAGCTTTACGCCCTTCTCCTCGGCCTTCTTCATCATTTCCTTGCAGTAGTCGATCTTCTCGTTGTCCACCAGGCTGGAGCCAACCTCGTAGCCCTTGGCAGCCAGGAAGGTGTAGGCCATGCCGCCGCCGATGATCAGGGTGTCCACCTTCTCCAGCAGGTTGCTGATCACGTTCAGCTTGTCGGCAACCTTGGCGCCGCCCAGGATGGCGGTGAAGGGACGAACGGGATCGTTCACGGCGTTGCCCAGGTAGCGGATCTCCTTCTCCATCAGGTAGCCAACAGCGGTGTCCTTGATGTAGTCGGTCACGCCGGCGGTGGAGCAGTGAGCGCGGTGAGCGGAGCCGAAGGCGTCGTTCACATAGCAGTCAGCCAGGCTGGCCAGCTCTTCGCTGAACTCGGGCAGGTTCTTGGTCTCCTCCTTGCGGAAGCGGGTGTTCTGCAGCAGCACCACGTCGCCGTCGTTCATAGCGGCAACAGCGGCCTTGGCCTGCTCGCCCACAACGTTGTCGTCGTTGGCGAACACAACGTTCTTGCCCAGCAGCTCGCTCAGGCGCACGGCCACGGGAGCCAGGCTGAACTTCTCTTCGGGGCCATTCTTGGGCTTGCCCAGATGGCTGCACAGGATGACCTTGCCGCCATTCTCGATCAGCTTCTTGATGGTGGGC
Organism: Allofournierella sp. CML151; assembly: GCF_027853465.1. NCBI lineage: Bacteria > Bacillati > Bacillota > Clostridia > Eubacteriales > Oscillospiraceae > Allofournierella > Allofournierella sp. CML151. The sequence continues at coordinate 16,254 of NZ_JAPNNW010000008.1, forward strand.
AGAGCGGCAACGATGCGGTTATCGTTGGTGATCACGCCCTCCTTCATGGGAACGTTGAAATCGCAGCGCACCAGAACGCGCTTGCCCTTAACGTCCAGTTCCTCAACGGTTTTTTTACCTAAGCCCATTGTTCTTTCTCCTCTCATTTTTGAAAGTATCCCAAAGGGAACGGCCGCCCGCGCCAACCGGTGCGGATAGCCGCTTTGTCATACCTGCCCTTATTATAAACAACTTGCGCCGATTTCGCAAGTTTTTTCTTGTTACTCTTTTAACGAAATACGCCTCTTTCCGGCTGCAAAATCTGGGCGGTATGCGCTTTTTTGTAAAAAAACGGGAAAGAAACCGAAGGCTGGGGCAAAGCATCTGCGGCAAGGCAAAAATCGTGAAAAGAATTGGCAAACCTGCTCAGAGCCCCGGCAAATGTGATACAATAAAAATATAAGCCCGCGCCCGTGCCCGAACCGGGTGCGCGCGGAAAACGCCGGTTCATCCGCCGCCCGCAAAAAGCGAAGCGGCTTTTCTTCACTGCAAAGGAGGCAATGCGTATGCCGGGCCTTGTGACCCATTGTGTGTTCGGCGCCCGCACCCTGGCCCGTCTGCCGGACTGCGGGGCAAAGCGGGCCGCCCAGCGGCATTCCCGGGCCTTTTTCCTGGGGTGCCAGGGGCCGGACCTGTTTACCTACAATTTTCTGCGGCTGGCCTTTTCCAACCACCGGAACCTGGGGGCCTACCTGCACAACCACCGGGTGAAGGCGCTGTTTCTGCAGATGTTCGCCTGCCTGCCCGAGTCGGAGCCCGAGCGGGGAGTCTGCCTTTCCTATCTGGCGGGGGCCTACTGCCACTATGTGTGCGACAGCGTGTGCCACACCTTTGTGTACGCCCGCACCGGCTACGACCCGGCCCACAAGAGCGCCCGCTACTATGGCCGCCACGCCGCGCTGGAAAGCGATATCGACGCCTGGTACATGGCCCAGTGCGGCTACAGCTACACCCGGCTGCGCCAGGAGCAGGTGTTCCGGCTGAACGAGGCCGAAAGCCAGCTGGTGAGCAAGTATCTGGCGCGGGTGCTGCAGGGCACGTTGGGCGATTTGTTCCCGGTGCGCTCGCCCTTCCGCCCGGCCTTTGTGCGCCGGGCCATGACCATGGCCTCGTTTGAGTCCAGCCTGCTGCACGACCCGAACGCCCAGCGGCGGCAGATGGTGGAAAAATTCGAGAACAAGGTGATGAAGTTCCCGCTGCTGTCGGCCAAGTTCATCACCGACGCGCCCAGCAGCATGCCGGACCCCATGAACCTGGGCCACGCGTCCTGGCGGGATCCCTGGAAGCCCCAGCGCCTGTTTACCGACAGCTTCGACGAGCTGTTCTGCAAGGGGCTGCGGCTGGCGGTGTGGCTTTTACCCCAGATGGACGACCCGGTGCGCTTTCTGATGATGACCGGCGACACCAACTACCACGACGACCGGGTGCTGGCGCCCAACTTCCAGCGGCTGGAGCGGGCGGTGGCCGCGGGCCAGGCCGAAGCGGGCCGTCCCGCCCCGGCGGCAAGCTGCGTTCGCTGAGCGAACTTCTGTTACGGCAATTCCGCACCATTTTGGCGGGATACGCCGCCTGAGCCGCAGGATGTGAATGGCGCGGTGCTGACTGAAAAAGTCCCTCTTTCCGGCTTGGAAAGAGGGACTTTTTGTCGTTTTGGTCATGGGATTATTAAGAAAGAGCAAAAAAATTTGAAAAACCGATGAAAACCGCAAAAAAGGCCCCACAGAGCGAAAAAAACGCTGTATAATATCTGCGCGGCGACTGCCCCTGAGGGAGGGGCGCGTCAGACAGGAATAAAACAGAATGAGAAAGAGGATTGCACCATGAAAAAGAAGATCCTTGTGGGGGCGGCGATTCTGGTCGTGCTGGCCGCGGTGATTCTCACCGGCGTGCTGGTGGTCTCCAAGTATCTGGTGGGCGGCGAAAAGCGCACCCGGGACAAATGGGAGGTCGAGACCGGCACCTACACCTTCACCGACGATGAGATCAACGTGCAGATGTACCGCCAGCCGGTGGAAGCCAGCATCGAGGTGGCCCAGATCCTGCCCGGCGAGTATGAGCAGGAGGGCTTTACTTACTACGATGAAGAGGTGCAGCAGCGCCTGGCCCAGAGCCTGATGACCATGATGGACCGGGGCGGCTTCACCATCAGTGAGCCCCTGGCGGTGCTGAACCCCTTCGGCACCGGCTCCAACGGCCTGTATCTGTACTTCACCACCGACTACAACTGCCAGATCCGCTATACCATCACCACCGATGACGAGAGCATCCCCGCCTACACCGCCACCGCCAACTCCGCCCAGGAGTACGGCAAGGTGCAGGAATTTCTGCTCATCGGCCTGGTGGCCGGGCAGGAGAACCAGGTGACCCTGGAGGCGGTGAACAAGCAGGGCGAGGTGAAGGAGAGCTTTACCTTTACCATCCAGATGCCCGGGACCACCTCCGGCCATGCCAACCGGCTGGAGGCCACCGAGGGCGACAGCACCGCCGAGATGAGCGAGGGCCTGTTCTACGCCATGGGCCTGAGCGACTACTACGGCTACACCTTCTTCTTTGACAACGACGGCATCCTGCGCTACGAGATGCTGCTGGACGGCTACCACTCCGACCGCATCCTCAGCCTGGGCGACCAGATTCTGGCCTGCGTGGGCAGTAATAAAATCGCCCGCATCAGCCGCATCGGCCAGGTGCTGCAGGTGTATGACCTGGGCCGCTTCGAGCTGCATCACGACTTCAACTGGGGCCCGGACGGCGAGCTGGTGGCCCTGGCCACCAACACCGAGGGCGAGACCGTGGAGGACCAGCTGATCTCCATTGATATGGAATCCGGCGAGGTGACCCTGCTGGTGGATTTCAGCGCCCTGATGAACGACTACTTTGTGACCACCGAAAAGGTGGCGGCCAACAGCTCCTTCTTCTGGCAGGCAGGTCTCTGGGACTGGCTGCACCTGAACTCGGTGCAGTACCTGGAAGAGGAGGACGCGGTGGTGGTCAGCTCCCGTGAGACCTCCACCATCATCAAGGTAAAGAACGTGCACGAGGAGCCCGCCATCGACTGGATGATCGGCGACGATGCCTTCTGGGAGGGCACCGAGTTTGCCCAGTACAGCCTGACCCAGGAGGGCGATTTCACCCCCCAGTACGGCCAGCATGACGTGACCGTGATCTACGACTCTCAGCTGCCCGAGGGCCAGTATTACCTGCGCATGTTCGACAACAACTACTGGGCCAACAGCACCCGCACCGGCTATACCCCCAGCCTGCCGGATTCGGTGGGCCAGGCCCTCACCGAGGACGAGAGCATCGTGAGCCACGTCTACTACTACCTGGTGGACGAGAACGCGGGCACCTTCCAGCTGGCCTGGTCCTTTGACGTGCCCTACTCCAGCGTGGTGTCCAACGCGCAGCTGCTGGAGGGCGGCAACTATGTGGTGAACAGCGGCGTGCCCCAGGTCTACGGCGAGTACGACTCGGAGGGCAACCTGATCCGCCAGTTCCAGTACCACAGCATGATGAACGGCTACCGGGTCATGAAGGACGACTTCGTGGGCTACTGGTTCCGTTAAAACAAAGGTTAAACGCAGAAAAAGAAACAGCGGCCCCGCGCCCGGAAGCTTTCCGGGTGCGGGGCCTTTTTTGCTGCGTCCGGTTAAGGGGAAGAGAAGCGGCTGACAGGGCGAAAAAGAAGCTTGACCCAAGGTAAAAGCCGGGTAAAGAGCAGCGAAAAACTGGGTAAAAACCAGGCCGGGAGGCCCACAAGCGCCCCGGGGCCTTGGTATGATGGAAAAAAACCGGAAAATGAGCGGCCCGGCCCCGGTTTTGCCGCCGCCCGTTTCGTATTCTGTAATACCACGCCCGGGGAAAGGAACGACCACCCTATGCAGACCGACCACGCCATTCTGGAGCAGGTGGCTCAGGCCAAAACCAGCCTGGAGCGCGCCGACGAACTGATCCGGCAATACCAGCCCTTCATCAAGGCCCAGGCCAGCCGGGCGCTGGGCCGCCTGTGCACCGAGCAGGACGATGCCTTCAGCATCGGGATGATCGCCTTTCACGAGGCCATCCGGGGCTACAGCCGGGCACGCGGCAGCTTTTTGCAGTATGCGGCTCTGGTGATCCGCAGCCGGGTGCGGGACGAGCAGCGCCGGGAGCGCCGCCACGCCCCCCACGCCCGGCTGGACCAGCCCGGGCCGGAGGAGGGCCAGACCCTGGGCGAGCGGCTGGCCGACCCGGAAAACCCGGTGGACGCCGCCGAGGGACGGCTGGCCACCCAGGCGGAGATCCGGGAGCTGACCGCGACCATGGTGGAATTCGGCATCGCCCTTTCGGATGTGGCCGAAAACTGCCCCCGCCAGCAGCGCACGCTGGAGGCCTGCAGGCAGGCGGTGCGCTACGCCCGGGAGCATCCCGAGCTGCTGGAGGAGCTGCTGCGCACCAAAAAGCTGCCCATGGCACGGCTGTGCGAGGGCTCCGGCGCGGCCCGCAAAACGCTGGAACGGCACCGCAAATACATCACCGCCCTTCTTTTGATCTACACCAACGGCTACGAGATCATCCGGGGGCACATCTGCCAGATGCTGGCGCCGCAAGGAGGTGAACGCCCCGCATGAAATACCTTGTGATGGAGGCAAGGCCAAGCTACGCCATCCTGCTGGATGAGGAGGGCCGCTTCGTGCGGGCCGCCAACCTTCACTATGAGCCGGGCCAGACGGTGGAACACATCGTGCCCATGCGCACCCGCGCCCCCAAAAGCAAGGGGGTGCTGATCTGGCTGCCGGGTGTGCTGGCGGCCGCCTGCCTGGTGCTGATGGCGGCAGTGCTGCTGCGGGCGCCCATTACCCCCTATGCCTCGGTGTATCTGACCATCAACCCCCAGGTGCGCATCGACGTGGACCGACAGAGCGTGGCCCGTGGGCTGGAGGGAGTGAACCCGGACGGTCAGGCCCTGGTGGAGGGCTACGACTGGAAGGGCAAGCATCTGGACCAGGTGACCGACGAGCTGATCGACCGGGCGGTGGACATGGGCTATCTGGCCCCTGGCGGGGCCATCACCATCGACCTGGAGGCGGAGGATGAGGACTGGACCCACCAGACCAACCAGACCCTGCAGGCCCATCTGGAGGAATACCTGCAATACCAGAACCTGCGGGTCACGGTGCAGGTGGGCCAGAGCGTGAGCATCCCGGTGGCCACCGCCGCGCCCACGGCAGCGCCCGCACCCACCGCCGCACCCACGGCGGTGCCTTCCCCGGCCCCCAATGACTCCGGCTACGGGGATTCTGCTTACGGCACGGCCCCCGGAGCTCCCGCCGCCGCGCCCCAGACCGGCGACTCGGGTTATGGCGAGGAGGGGGATTCCGGCTACGGCACAGCGCCCACCGCGGCCCCGGCTCCCGCGCCGGAAACCGGCGATTCCGGCTATGGAGATTCCGGCCAGGTTGCCGCCCCGGTACCTACCGCACCACCCGCGCCCGCCGCCACCCCAGTGCCCGCCACCCCGGTTCCGCAGGGCGGCGACTCGGGCTACGATGCGCCCCAGCAGGGCGATTCCGGCTATGACCAGCCGGAGCAGGATTCCGGCTACGACGGGGACGACTGAAAAAGTTTTAAAATTTTTCGTTTCCGACCCCGGTTTTGCCCCCACGGGCTGCGTAATCTATGTCAGAAGCCAGGACAAACGGCTGAAGAAATCATAAAACAACAAATCACAGGAAAAAAGGAGACGATGGTATGACCAGAAAGAAACTGACCGCACTGCTCGGCGCCGGGTTGGCGCTTTCCATGGCCGTGTGCCTGCTGGCTGGCTGCTCCAAGCCCGCCCAGAGCACCGCCACCGCCGCCGCGCCCGCGGCCCTGAGCCAGGGGGGCGTGATCTATCTGAAGGTGAACCCGGAGATCGCCGTGCGCTACGATGACAAGGGCATGGTCACCAGCCTGGAGGGCCGCAACCCGGACGGCAAGGAGATCCTGACCGGCTACACCGGCTATGAGGGCAAGGAGTGCAAGGCCGTGATCGGCGAGCTGGTGGCACGCATCAACGAGGCCGGCTACTTTGTGGAAGAGGTGGAGGGCGAGAACCGCCAGATCACCCTGGAGGTGGCCCGGGGCTCCAGCCTGCCCGCCGATGATTTCCTCAGCGACATCGTGGAGCAGGTGCAGACCTACACCGCCGCCCAGCAGCTGTCCAGCCCGGTGGAGGTGGACGGTGAGAGCAACTACGGCTGGACCGACTACGCCGACACCGATTACGGCCCGGACAACGACGGTGTGACTGATTACGGCGCCACCGACTACGGCCCGGACAATGACGGCATCACCGATTATGCCGAGACCCAGCGCTCCGGCGGCGCGGCCACCCCGACCCCGGCAACTCCCGCCCCCGGCACCACCGATTATGGCGACACCGACTACGGCCCGAACAATGACGGCGTGACCGACTACAACGACACCGACTACGGCCCGAACAACGATGGCGTGACCGACTACAACGACACCGATTACGGCCCCAACAATGACGGCGTGACCGATTACAACGACACCGACTACGGCCCGAACAATGACGGCGTGACCGACTACAACGACACCGACTACGGCCCGAACAACGACGGCGTGACCGATTACAACGACACCGACTACGGCCCGAACAACGACGGCGTGACCGACTATAACGACACCGACTACGGCCCCAACAATGACGGCGTGACCGATTACAACGACACCGATTACGGCCCGAACAACGACGGCGTGACCGATTACAACGACACTGACTACGGCCCGAACAACGACGGTGTGACCGATTATAACGATGATGGCGATTCCGGCTACACCGCTCCGGCTCCCGCTCCCGCGCCCACCGCGGCCCCGGCACCCGCACCGGACGATGGCGACTCCGGCTACGGCGATTCCGCCTACACTGCCCCCGCGCCCGCTCCGGCGGCTCCGGCACCTGCACCGGACAATGGCGATTCCGGCTATGACGACGGCGGCGACTCCGGTTACGACGCACCGGACGACGGCGGAGATTCCGGTTATGACGACTGACCGCCCGCCGGTCTGGCGGCACGAATACAAGCACTGGATCACCCCCCAGGAGGACTGGGTGCTCACCCGGCGGCTGGAGCGGCTGTTTGAGGCCGACCGGCACGCCGGGCCGGGCGGGGTGTACCGGGTGAACAGCCTTTACTTCGACACCCCCGCCGACACCGCCCTGCGCCAGAAGCTGGACGGGGTGGACCGGCGGGAAAAGTTCCGGCTTCGGTACTACGGGCAGGACACCGGCTTTCTGCGGCTGGAAAAAAAGAGCAAGCAGAACGGCCTGTGCCAAAAGCAAAGCGCCCGGCTGAGCGAGGAAGAGGTGCGGCTGCTGCTGGCCGGGCAGATCGACTTTCTCTTGCACAGCGGCCGGCCCCTGCTGGTGGAGCTGTACAGCAAAATGCGCGCCGGGCTGCGCCCGCGCACCGTGGTCTGCTACGACCGGCAGGCCTTTGTGTACCGGCCGGGCAACGTGCGCATCACTCTGGACCGGGCGCTGCGCCGGGGCAACGGGCTCGCCGATTTTCTGGACCCGGAGGCCCTTGCCTGCACCGTGGCCCCGGGGGGCACCATTCTGGAGGTAAAATACGACGCCTTTCTGCCCGATCTGGTGCGCATGGCCGTGCAGGTGCCCGGCCGACGGGCGGGGGCATGGTCCAAATACGCGGCCTGCCGCAAATGGGAATGAGCGGTGAGCCGGGAGGGGTTTTATGACGTTTCAGGATATCTTCCGTTCCAGCTTTCTGGACAATTCCGCCGCGGTCAGCCCGCTGGATATGCTGCTGGCCATGGCGCTGGCTCTGGCGCTGGGGTTGTTCATCTTTTACATCTACAAAAAAAGCTACTGCGGCGTGATGTACGCCGCCAGCTTCGGGGTCACGCTGGTGGCCCTCTGCCTCATCACCACCCTGCTGATTCTGGCAGTCACCAGCAACGTGGTGCTGTCGCTGGGTATGGTGGGCGCCTTGTCCATCGTGCGGTTTCGCACCGCCATCAAGGAGCCCATGGACATCGCCTTCCTGTTCTGGAGCATCGCGGCGGGCATCGTGCTGGCGGCGGGCTTTGTGCCGCTGGCGGTGCTGGGCAGTCTGCTCATCGGGCTGGTGCTGGTGGTGTTCGCCGGACGCAAAAGCGCCGACCGGCCCTACATTCTGGTGCTGCACTGCGCCGGAGATGCCGCCGCCCGCGCCGCTGCCGCTTTTCTGGAAGAGGCGGTGGCCGCCCACTCGCTGAAAAGCAAGACCGTGAGCGCCCGGGGCACCGAGCTGAACTACGAGGTGCGGCTGCGGCAGGAGGACGCCTCCTTCGTGGAGCAGCTGGCCGCCATGGAGGGCGTGGAGGAAGCGGTGCTGGTATCCTACAACGGGGACTATATGGGGTGAAGCCATGCTGCGCCACAAACACATCGACCGCATCTGCCTTGCCGTCATGGCGCTGGCTCTGGTGCTGGCGGGGGTGCTCTGGCGAGGGGAGGCGCTGGGCATCCGCCCCACCCACAGCGACCCGGCCTACGCCTCCCGGCTGTTCGACGCGGATCGGGTACACACCATCGACATTCAGATCGAGGACTGGCAGGCCTTTCTGGCCGACGCACCGGAGGAGGAGTATTCCCCCTGCACGGTGGTGGTGGACGGCGAGCGGTTCGAGCAGGTGGGCCTGCGGGCCAAGGGCAACAACTCCCGGCGGCTGATCGAGGAATATGGCCTTAGCCGCTACAGCCTGAAGCTGGAATTCGACCACTACCAGACCGGGGCCAGCTACCACGGGTTGGACAAGCTCTCGCTGGACTGCTCCTTTCAGGACAACAGCTACCTGAAAAACCACACCGCCTACCGGATGATGGACTACATGGGCGTGCCCGCGCCCCTGAGCAGCTATGTGTGGGTGACGGTGAACGGGCAGGACTGGGGGCTGTTCCTGGCGGTGGAGGAGCCGGAGGAGGCTTTTGCCCGCCGCAGCTTCGGGCCGGACCACGGCCAGCTGTACAAGCCGGACTACAAGCGCCTTTCCGACGAAAACCCGGACGTGGCCCTGCGCTACACCGGCCCGGAGGAGGAAAACTACGACAACATCTTCCGCACCGCCAAGTTCGACCCCACCCCGGCGGACAAGCAGCGGCTGATCGAAGCGCTGGAGCAGCTTTCCACCGGGCAGCAACTGGAAAAGGCGGTGGACCTGGACCGGGTGCTGCGGTACTTTGTGGTGCAGGTGTTCACCGTCAATCTGGACAGCTACCTGGGCCGCACCGGCCACAACTATTTTCTCTACGAGGAAGACGGGCGGCTGAGCATGCTGCCCTGGGACTATAACCTGGCCTTCGCCACCTACTCGCTGGGTATGCCGGACCCCATCAACGACGCAGAGCTGTATGTGAATTATCCCATCGACACCCCCGCATCCGGCGAGGTGATGAAAAACCGCCCGCTCTACCATCAGGTGATGAAGCAGGACGAATGCTTTGCCGCCTACCACCGGTATTTCGACGAATTTCTGAGCGGATATTTTGAGAGCGGGCGCTTTGCGGCCGAGACCGCCGCCACCGCCCGGATGATCGCCCCCTATGTGCAGCGGGACCCCACCGCCTTCTGCTCCTACCAGGACTTCTGCACCGGGGTGGACACCTTCACCGACTTCTGCCTGCTGCGGGCCGAGAGTGCCCGGGGTCAGCTGGAAGGGGAAATCCCATCCACCTGGAAGGAGCGGGAGGAATGGGACGGCCCCTATGTGGACGCGTCAACGGTCTGGCTGCCGGACCTGGGCGAGATCGCCGACCTGGCGGACGGCGTGCACTGACCGGCAAACCTTAGCAATAAAAAGCGCGGCCCCGAACTGGAAAAACCGGTTCGGGGCCGCGCTGTTTTGCTTTTTGAGTGGGTCAGCTGCGCTGGATGGGGGTGAGCTGGGGGGAGGCGGCGGTGAACTGGTACTTGTCCACCAGGCTGTAGCCATAGCGCTGGTTGGAGAGGGTGGCGGAGGTGCCGTCGCCCCGGGGCGCCTGGATCTCCTCGGTGGTCAGGCTGCTCACCACAAGGTAGCTGGTCTCGTTTTCCGCCAGCACGGTGGCGCCCAGCTTGTCCTTGCCGTCGTCCCGGCTCAGGCACAGGTCCGACCGGCTCACTTCGCCGGTGGGGATGTCCACCAGAAGCTGACAGCCCTGTTGGAGCTGCTCGTCCCAGCAGGGGAGAAGGAAGGTGTCGCCGATCACATAGGGCTGCTCGGTCTGGCGAAGGGTTTCTCCCTGGGCCGTCAGCGGCAGGGTGCGCTGGGGCTGGCCCTTTTCGTCGCAGATGGCAAGCTGCAGCCCGTCGTTGGGATAAAACAGCAGCAGGGTCTCGCCCGCCATATAGGGCTCGGCATACTGCGTGTCATCCGGGCACAGGTCCGCCAGCTCGGTCAGCTGGCCGGTGGCCGGGTCCAGTGTGGTCAGGGTGTGGGTGGTGGCGCCCAGAACCCCCGTGCTGTCGGCCTTGTCCGGGTCGTAGCCCATCCGGTGCAGATACAGCAGCCCGTCCCAGCAGCCGACCAGGGTCACGTCCTGATCGCCCGAAAGGGTGGCCACGGTGGCGGCGCTGCCGCCCTCCTTGGGCACCCGGAGCACCTGGATGTCCTGCCCGGCGCGCCGGAACAGATACAGCTGGCTTGCATCCGCGGCGGCGCACATGAGCAGGTCGCCCCGGTCGCACTGATACACCAGGCGGCGGCCGGAGCCGTCCGGCTCCATGCGGTACACCGCGTCGGACCGGAGGAAGTAGAGCTGCCCGCCGGAGAGGAAGAGCCGGTACTCCCCTTCGATGGAGTCCAGGTAGGAGGTGTCGGTCTCGTCGGAGTGGTCGCTGTTCACCTGGGCGGAGAGGGGCACGTCCAGCCCGCTGGCGTAGTCCACATAGCGGAGCTGACCGGCCAGGCTGTTGGCCGGGGTGGGCTCCACGTAGTAAAAGCCCTCCTCGCTGCCCGTGCCCTGGGAAAACAGCTGGTAGGGCAGCGGGGCGGTCAGCTCCTGCACCGGGCCGGAGGAAAGGGCCGAACCGGCCTCGGCGGTCTGGCCGCTGCCGGAGGGGGCGGCGCTGGCCGGGACCTTGCCGCAGCCTGCCAGCAGAGCCAGCGCGGCGGCGACGGCGGCAAAACGGGTAAAACAGGTGGAAGGGTTCATAGGGATCGCTCCTTGTTGAAATCAGCTCCAGGCCCCCGCAGCATTTTGGCGGCGCCCGGCGGGCCGGAAAGACTTACCACGAAAAAGTGTTATATTAACCTTCTTTCACTTCCGCATGATAGTTTCCGTCTGTGACATGCAGCTCATAAATTTTTCCATCGGGAAGTTCCAATGTTGTCCCATCGGAAAAATGCTCCGAGGGCAAACGTTCAAGGGTATCGGGGTTCACGGGAATAAAAATCCTGTAGTCGGAATCCTCTGTGATCAAAATGCCTTCGTAATATCCGGCCTGATAAATCACGTTGCCATCCAGCACATAATCTTCCGCCAGATAGTAATAGTTTTCGCCCAGTTCACATGCTTCCATGCCGGGTGCCGGAAAGCTTTCTTCGGCACTACGTTCTTGCTTGTTCGCAATCACAAAAATTGCAGCAGCAAGAAGCAGAAGGGCAAGAACAGTAAGCATCACTTTTGCGCGGGTATGTTCCATTGTTGTCACCTCTCTCAGTTCAATTGCTCCTTGTTTCAGAGCTATTTCCATTTTTCATTCAGCCAGTTGATACACAAAAAGCCCACCCCCAGCGCGATGACCAGCGCGCCAAGCCCGGCCCAGACATCCGCCCGGCGGGCAAGCTCGGCCATGTGGAACAGGGGATAAAAGCCCACCCACCGCAGGCCGGAAAGCCCGCTCAGGGCCAGCAGCGGCGGCAGGCAGAAGGCGAGGCTGCCCAGGAACATGGCCCCCAGCGTGTTGCCGACGCACTCGGAAAAGGCCATCATCAGCAGCATCATGCAAAGGCAGGCCGCCAGCCGGGCCAGCACGGCGAAGACCAGCAGGTCGGAAAGGCTCACCCAGGCGGGGATGGCCGCGTAATCCTGCAGGCTCATGGCCGGGGCGAAGGGACGGCAGAGACCGTAATCCCGCAGCACGATCACAAAGCGGGGCAGGCAGGTGAACAGCCAGACCAGCACCGCGCCCAGCGCCCCCACCGCCAGCTTGCGGCGCAGGGTGACCCGGCGGCCCAGCGGCGTTGCCATCACCACCCGCTTCATGCCGCCCGCATGCTCGAAGGCAAACAGGCCGGAAAAACAGATGCAGCTCACAAGGCCCGCGATCAGGGTGTCCTGCAAGTCGCCCTCGCCGGAGAAGCCGAACAGCTTCTGCCAGCCGCTCTCGTAGACCAGCTGGGCCCTGGGATGCTCCTTCAGATAGGCCAGGTTCCCGTACTGGATGCGCTGGAACACGCCCATCTTCTGCTGTAAGCCGTAGTAGGCGCCCATCTGAGCCTGGTAGCTCTCCTCAGTGATTTCCCCCGCGGCCAGGGCCGCGTCCAGCCGGCGGATGGGCTCGAACTCCTCGTTCAGCTCCAGCAGCTTCTGGCGGGTGGCCTCGGTGTAGGGCCCGGCCAGCTGTTTCATGTACCAGGCGTAATAGATTTCCTCCGCGTCGATGTAGCTCTCGGTGGTCACGGTCTGCCAGGTTTGGTACCCGGCGAAGGCCAGCAGCACCACCGCCGCGCCGCAGAGCAAAAACAGCTTGCGGGCCTCCTGCCGCAGCACGGTGGTGGCTTTGGTTTTGGCCGCTTTCCGCCGCAGCCCGGCGAAGGCCGGGGCCGCCAGCAGCTGCCCCCGGCAGAAGAGCAGGCAGAAGCCGCCCGCCAGAAGGCTGCCGTACAAAATCACCGCCAGCCATTCCACCAGCGGCAGGCTGACCGGGGAATCGAACCAGTAAAGGTTCCGGTAGTTGCCCAAAAGCTCGTTGGTGCGCAGAATGCTTGCGAGATTCGCGTATTTCACCACGTTCAGGCGGCTGGTGGCGGGAATGGCCTGCCGGATGAGCCACTGGGCGGCGGGCAGGGCCAGCGCGGCGCACCAGCCCGCAAAGGCCCGGCGGGCCCACAGGGCGGCCAGCATCACCCAAAGGCCCATCACAAAGGCCCCGGCCCACTTGGCCAGCAAAAACAGCACCAGATACTGCCCTACCGTGATCTGCATGGTGCAGCGCATCAGGGCGGGCACGCTCTGGATGCTGCGCCCCAGCGGCCCGAGACCAAAGGTGAGCCCGCAGTAGACGAGGTTCACGCCGTATAACAGCAAAAGCACCGCCAAAAGGCTCACCGCCAGCGCGCCCAGCTTTGCCAGCGCGGTGTGCAGCCGCCCGCCGGGCATACTGCGCACCAGGTTCAGCATGCCGCTGTCCCGCTCCTGGCGCAGCAAAAGGCTTGCCACCAGCAGCATGGCCGCCAGCAGAATCAGGTCGGTGAACTGGTAGTCCAGCGCGGTGAACAGGCCCTTCTGGGGGGCATACTGAATGGATACGTTTCCCATGCCCGCATACACCGCGGCGGTCTTGTCGATGTTGGCCCGGTCGTAGCCGCTTTTGCCGGTGTTGAAGATGGAAATGCCGGAGAGCTGCTTTGCCTTGGCCTGCACGTCCTCCAGAAACTGGGGATAGCCCGCCACCGTGTCCAGCTCGGCCTTGAGCTGGCTCAGAAAGCTGTATTCCACCAGCAGATCGCCGGTGTAGAGCTGGTAGTCCTTGTCCTGATAGGCCTGCTCGTATTGGGCGAACAGATCGGCGTATTCCAGCCGCACGTCCACCCCCACATACCCGCCCACCGCCTGGTAGGAGAGGATCTGGTCGATCTGCAAAACACCGTACACAAGATCCAGCTTTTCGTTCAGAAAGGCCTGCTGGGCGGCGGTGTCCAGCCCGGCAAGGTCCCGGGCGGCGGCCCGCCAGGCCGCGGGCTGGGCGCTGTTTTCTCCGGGGCGGGTGCCGGTGTAGAGCAAAAACAGGTTGGCGGCGGCCAGCACCGCCAGGCACAAGGCGAAGATGCGCTGGCCCCAGACCTTGCGCAGTTCGGCAAGCAGCAGCCTCATTTGCCATCCTCCTCGCCGAAGACCGAAAGATACACCGCTTCCAGGTTCTGCCCCGGCGCGTGGGCGGCGATCAGCTCGCTCACCGGGGCCTGGTCCACCAACTTGCCGTTTTTGAGCAGCAGAATCTCGGTGGCCACCGTCTCCACGTCGCTCACCACGTGGGTGGCGATCAGGATGATCCGGTCCTTTGCCAGCTCGGCCAGCAGGCTGCGCAGCCGCACCCGCTCCTTGGGGTCCAGCCCGGCGGTGGGCTCGTCCAGAATCAGCAGCTTCGGGTCGCCAAGCAGGGCGCTGGCCAGCAACAGCCTCTGCTTCATGCCGCCGGAATAGGCGGCCAGGCGCTTGTCCAGCTCGCCGGAAAGGTTTACCCATTCCGCCACCCGGTCCACCTGATCGGGCACCTCCAGCACGGGAACGGATTTCAGCGCGCACATGTAGGAAAGGAACCGGCGGCCGGTGTAGCTGTCGTAAAGGCCCTGCTGCTGGGGCATGTAGCCCAGCACCCGGCGGAATTTGATGTCCAGCGCCCGGGCGCTTTTGCCGCACCACTGCACGGTGCCGCTGTCCGCCTTCAGGCTGCCGGTGATGATGTTGATGAGGGTGGATTTGCCTGCCCCGTTGGGGCCGAGCAGACCGTACAGGCCCGGGCCGAGGGAAAAGCTCACCCCGGCCAGAGCCTGCTTTTTGGTGACGGAGCGGCCAAACAGGCCGCCGTGGGTCAGGTAGCTTTTTTTCAGCCCCTCCACCGCAAGGAAAGGGGCGGGATTCGTTTGCTGGGTCATGGTCGTTCACCTCGAAAATGGAGCCGCGCCCGGTCAGACGCAGTCGTTTACCGGCAGATAGCCGTCCGGGTTGGAGTTCAGATAATTCTGTCGGGAAAGGAAGGCGTACACGTTGGCCGGAAGGCCGGTGCCGGAGTCGATGCGGTAGTCCGACGCCACCAGGCACAGCTCACCCACCTGGCTCAGCACCATCACCGGCCGGTCGTTGAAGGGGGTGCGCAGGGTCATCTCGGTGCAGCTGCCCGCCGGAAAATCCAGCACATAGGCGCACAGGTCGTAGGAGCCGCCGGTGCTTTGGGTGCTGGCGGCGGTGAGCAGCAGCTTGCCGTCGAACAGATAGCGCAGGGAGGGCGTGCCGTAGCCCTCCTTCAGCGAAAAGGAACAGGTGAGCTGCTCGCCGGTCGCAAGGTCCAGCCGCGTGACGGTGCGGGCGGTCTCGTCGATGGTGAAGAGATACCCGCCGCCCACAAGAGAGCTGCCGCTTTCGCTGCTGTCGGTGTAAAAGGGCTGCTCCAGCTTGTTGTCCCGGAGGGAGTACATGCAGTAGCGAAGCCCCTCTTCCGTGACCTGCTGAAAGCACAGCTCGTCCCCCGCGCAGCCGCAAAGGGCGTAATACGCCCCGTCCACGCCCAGGTCCAGCAGCGCTTCGGCCTTCCCGGCGGAAAGGTCCGCGCACCAGAGCTGGTAGCTGTTCTGGCCGTTTTCGCCGGTCTCCATCAGGTCAAAATACAGCCGGTCCCCGGCCAGGAAAAAGCTGCCCGCCGGCTGCTGATTGGCCGAAAGGGTGAAGGCGGTGCGCCGGTTGGAGCCGTCGAAATCCATGGTCATGGCCCGGGGGGCCTCCTCGTCGGTTCCGGCGAAAAATACCAGCAGCCCGTCCCCGGCGCGCAGCAGAAGGGGAGGAAAGCTGGCGCCGGGGGTGGCAATGTAGCTGGTGCAGCGGTCGCTGTCGTGGCTGCAGCCCGGGTCGGCGCACAGAAATATGCGGCTTTTGGTGGCGGCGTCGGTGTAAAACAGGTTGGCCGAGCCGGGGGAGATGCTCTGCAGTTCGTAAACGCCCTCCTCGGTGGGCACGTAGACGCCATCCCCGGCGCTGACAACGGCGGCGGAGCCGGACGGGGCCGCTGTCGAGGCGGCGGTTTTCCCGCCGCAGCCGGTCAGACAGCAGGCAGCCAGGGCCCCGCAGAGAAAAAGGGCGGAAATTCGGGTCGTTAACATGGTCATTCACCTCGAAAATGGGGCCGGGTCATTCCAGCCGGGTAACGGGCCGGTAATTGGGCTTGGAGGCCCAGAAATCCGCTTGGGAAATCAGGGCGAAGGCGTGGACCGGCTCGTCGATCCCGTAGGAAATGCCATTCGGTCCCGGTACCTTCACGGTGCGGTAGCTGCGGCTGGGGGCCACCAGATAATCGCCGCCCGGCTGGGCAAAGATGTCCAGCATGCGCAGCTTGTCGCGGGGGCCGGTGCTGTCGGCAAAAAGCTCCTGCCGGGTGGTTTTGCCCGTCTGGTCGATGAGGAAATTGTAGGCGGTGCGGCCCTGGTGGGCCTGCACCACATAGCCCGCGTCGGTCACAAAGGCAAGGGTGACAAAATCCAGCGAGCGGCCGCTGAACAGGTCGGTGGAGAGGGTGGTCTCCTGGCCGGTGGCGATCTGGATGCGGCGCAGCGTGCCGGTCTTGGTCTCCAGCAGAATCAGCGCGCCGTCCCGGCAGGCGGCGCTCACCGGTTCAGAGCCGTTGTACAGATCCCGCAGCTCGCCGCTGTCCACGTTGTAGGCGGCGTAGGCACTCAGGGTGTCCGACACCATGGATTGCAGCACCAGCTCCCGCCCGGCCGCGCCCACGATGCGCATTTCCCGCCGCTGCACCGAATTGTCGGTGGTCACCTTGCCGGTGGCCAGGTCGATGGCCGCGATGCGCTTTTCGCCGCTGCCCTCGCCCTCGCCGTAGTCGGTCACAATGGTGTAAAAGGTCCCATCCCCGGCGGCGGGCAGAGAGGTGAACGCATCGGATGCGCCGAAGCGGGCCAGCTCCCGGCGGCCGGAGCCGTCCGGCGCAAGGGTCAGCACCCGGGGCAGGGCGGCTTCGCCGTATTCCGCGAAGGCGTCGGAATCCCAGGGCGAGCCGTTGAAGGTGACGAACACCTGCTGGTCGGTGGCGTAAACGTTGGCGCTGGTGCCGCTGTATGCGAACCAGGCGGGGCAGGTTTCGCCGCTGTGGGAGCAGTTGGGCTGGCTGCACAGGGGCAGGTCCTGGCCGGTGGCGTAGTCGATGTACCGCAGCAGGAACGCGCCGCCGTCCAGTGTGGACAGGTAATAGTAGCCGCTGGAATTGCCGCTGCCGAAAGCGGTGTCCCGGCCGAGGGCCTCGAGCCCGCCGGAAGCGGTGGGCAGGGTGACCTGAGCGGTTTCGCTTTCGGCGCCGGCGGCGCCGGAACCCCCGGAAGGGGCCGGGGCCGCGCCGCAGCCGGCCAGCAGAAGGCAGGCGGTGAGGATGGCAAGCAGGCGGTTGGATCGTTTCATAAAAAGGGCCTCCGTTCGCTGTGCGGGGGGCGGTATTCCCCCGGCTGGTTTCTGGCCCCAGTATAGTCCTTCGCCGGGCACGGTGTATGCAAGGAGATGTAACGAAACTGCAAATTCCCGGCCCGGTCATGCGCCGGGGAAGGGAATCTCCTCGCCGTCTGCGCCCTGCAAAAACTCCTCCTTGGTCAGAACGGTGTAAACGCTGTAATACCCCAGCTCGCCCACCAGGTTTTCCTGTTCCTGGCCCTTTAAGGGCAGTTCGCCGTCCCGCACCCGGCAGATGAGCTGATCGCCCAGGTCGGCCACGATCATGTGGGCGTTCTCCTGGGTGGGCAGATAGCGCATACCGGTGAGCTGGCCGCTTTCCGTGTCCAGCAGCGCCCAGGCCACATTGTTCTGCGCGTCGTCCAGCGTCAGCGCAAACTGGTCGTCGAAGAAATGGACCAGACCAAACAGCCGTTCGCCCTCAGCCAAAGCGGGGGCGTCGAACTCCCGGGTCTCGCCGGTGAGAAGGTTCTGGTAGCCCAGACGGTTGGTATTGGCGTCATAGGTGCAGAAATAGTCCCCCTGTATGGTGCAGTAGGTGGTAACGTTATCATGCGCAGGGCCCAGCAGATTGTCCTGCCAGTGCTCCAGCGAGGCGCCGGGGGAGGAAAGGTCCACGGTGAAATACTGGCGCTGCTCGTAATTGGTGCACAGATACACAAGGCGGGTACCCGCCGCGCCCATCAGCTGGAACACCTGACGCTCCTGCTCAGGGTATTCCAGCACCACCTCCCGCGCGCCGGTGGCCGGGTCGATGCGCTCCAGGCGGCTGCGGGAGCCGCCGTTCTCGTCCACGCCGGTGACCTCCATCAGAAAGGAGGAGCCGTAGCCGAATATGGAACCCAAAAAGCGCTCGCCGTCCTGCAGCTCCAGCACGGTTTTGCGGTTGGCCCCGTCCGGGTCCAGCTGCAAAATTCGCGGCCCGTGGGACTGGGTGGTGGAATTCTGGACCGCATAGAGGTGGCCGTTCGCGAAAAAGAGCCCGGAGCCGTAGCCGCCGTCCAGGGGCAGCCAGGAGGTGCAGGCCTCGGAATCGTGGGTGCAGTTTGGCACGGCGCAGAGGTAGGTCTCCTGCCGGGAGCTGGCGTCCACATAAAACAGGTTCTGGCCGCCCAGCCGGACCTGGCTCACCGTATACAGGCCGTCGGACGAGACGGCGTATTCGCTGAAGCTGTCCACATAGGCCACGTGGGTGATGGGGGTGTCGCTGCCCGGCCAGGCGGCTGCCGGTTGGCCGGGCGCGGCTTCGGACGAGGGCGCGGCGCAGCCGGAAAGGGCCAGGCAGGCGGCCAGGGCAAGGGCGAACAGTGGCTTGGGTGATTTCATACAAGGGTCCTCCTTTGGACGGTGTGACACAAGAAAATGGCAGGAAGCGCGGGCGTTCCCCCGACTCACAGGCCCCAGTCGCCGAAGGGCTCGGCGTTGGGGGTACCGGCCCAGTAATCCGCCTTGGAGATGGCCGCGTACTGGGGCTTTGTGCCCGGAACGTAATAGGTGGTGCCGTCCGCGCCGGTCTGGGGCAGCGAGACGTCCTGCTGCGAGAGGATGATGAGATAGTGGTCCTGGTCCAGGTCGGTCACCCGGCTGGCGGCGGTGGTCTCGCCCAGATAGGAATAGGTCAGCGCCCATTCCTTTGGTGCGCTGCCGTCGGCGCTGAGGGTGTAAAAGCGTTCCTGTTCCAGGGTGCCGGTGCCGGGGGCGAAGACCCGCTCCTCAAACAGCAGGTGGCCCGCGTCGCAGTCGTACACGGTGGCCTGGGTGCTGCCGCCCGGCTCGGGCAGGGTGTAGCCGGAAAGGGCGGTGTCCTGCCCGGTGGCAAGGTCCAGCAGATGAAACCGACGGTCCTGCTGGTTTTCATACACCAGGGTGGAGCCGAAGAGGGACGGGTAGGGCTGATCCTCCGCCCACTGGTACACCGTTTCCCGCTCCAGGGTGGCAAGGTCCAGCCGCACCAGCTCGTAGCCCCCGGCCTCCCCGGTGCGGTAGAGGATGAGGGAGGAGCCCACGCAGCCCCACACCCACTCGTTTTGTTCGGCGCTCAGGGGGCAGACCGTCCGGCAGGTGCCCTTCACCGGGTCGATGCATACCAGCTCGGCCTCGGTGGTTTTCTCCAGGTAGGTGTTGAGCCGGGCGTAGATGACGCTGCCATCGGTGGCCATGGGGCGCTCCACCGTCTGATTGGCGGCAAAGCGCAGGGCCTCGCGGCGGTCGCTGCCGTCCAGGCCCATCACCTCCAGCCGGGGCAGGGCCGAGGCATCCGACCCGCCGCCGGGCTGGCCCGGGAAGAAGAGCACCAGTGTTTCGCCCACCACCTCCGGCAGCGCACCGCCGGGGGAAAGGGGGATGTAGCTGGTGCAGCTGTCGGAATCGTGGGGGCAGCTCGGCGCGGCGCACAGAGGCAGAATCTGGCGGCTGGCGTAGTCCGCGTACCAGAGGTTGAAGCTGCCGTCGGCCCGGGCCCAGGGGGTGACGAAGTAAAGACCGTCCGGCCCGAAGCCGCCCAGCGGAACACCCCCGAAGCCCTGCAGCAGGCGCAGCGGACCGGCGGGGGCGGTGTCGGCGCTCTGGGTGCTTTGGGCGCTGTTTTGGACGCTGCTTTGGGCGGGGGCGCTGACTGTTCGGGAAGCGGCCCCGGCATCGGGCTCGGCGCAGCCGGAAAGGGCCAGGCAGGCGGCCAGGGCAAGGGCGAACAGGGCGTTTTTTTGCATGGCGGGTCAACTCCTCTTCAGATGAATCAAATGCAAAAACACGCGGCCCCGGATGCGTGAAGGGCTCCGAGGCTGCGTTTGGTACAGGGGGGTCAGGCGGCGGGCTGGCAGGCGTTGTAATTGGCGCTGCCGGCCCAGAAATCCGCCGTGGAAAGCCAGGCGTAGTGGGGCGTGACCCGCTCCACCGTGCTGACCATGCCGCCGAAGGATTCCTGCACCTGCCGGGTGACGTACTGGTCAATCACATACACCCGGTCGCCGCTGGTTCCGCACACGGTCAACGGGCGGCCCATGTTGTCCAAAAGATTCAGCTCCCGAATCTGGCCGGATGTAAAATCCAGGCAGAAGTTGGAGCTGCGGGCCACGCCGCCCTCGGCCAGATCGGCGGTGAGGAAGGCCTTGCCGCCGATGGTGCGCACGCTGTAAAGGCTTTCAAAGGGCAGGCCCTCCGGGTTGGGCAGCTCCCGGGTCTGGCCGTCGGAAAAGCTCTGGCGGGTGAAGCACTTGGTGTCGTAATCGTAGAGATACAGGCAGTCCCCGTCCACCACCCCGTATTGCCGGGACAGCCGCCAGCTGGCCAGCTCCTCCAGCTGGGCGGGGGCGTCCGCGTCCAGCCGGCTCAGGTGGTGGATGTTGCGGCTGTCGATGGTCTTGACCAGCAGCGACCGGTCGTAGGCGCCCACCAGCCAGAAGCCGGTGTCCTCGGGGGCGTCCATCAGGGGGGAGAGCTGGCCGCTTGCCTTGTCCAGCGCGCAGAGGCTGCGCTTGAACCGGCCGTCCGCGCCGGTCTCGGACAGCATCAAGTAAAGAAAGCTGCCGTCGGCGGCGTAGAGGTCGGGGTCGGGCTCCTGCCCGGAGGAAAAGCGGGCCAGCACCCGGCGGCCGGAGCCGTCCGGCTCCATCACCTCCACCCGGGCGGGCTCGCTGCCGTCGGCGGAGGAACCGAACACCAGATACAGCTGCTCGCCGTCGCACAGAAGGCCGGGAGTGATGCCGCCGGAGGTGTCCACATAGGCGGTGCAGGCCGCCGAGTCATGGGCGCAATTGGGCGCGGCGCACAGCTGGGTCTGCTGGTTCGAGGCGTAGTCCAGGAACAGCAGAGTGCAGCCGCCGCCCTCGCCGGTTTCCAGGGTGTACAAGCCGTTATCGGCGGCGGCGTTGCTTCCGGGCCCGCCCGGGTCGCTGATGATGCGCAGGGTGCCGGAGGCGGCAGGCCGGGCCGGTGCGGCTTCGGCGCTCGGGGCGCTGCTCTGGCTCTGAGTAGGGGCGCTGGCTGCCCCGGCATCGGATTGGGGCGCGGCGCAGCCGGAAAGGGCCAGGCAGGCGGCGAGTAGGGCGGCAAGCAGCCGGTTTGTTCGGTTCATGAAGGATTCCTCCCTTGGGTCATTCGGAATAGTTGAGGGTCAGGTAGTTGGGGGACGAGCTCCAGTAGTCCGCCGCGTCCATCACGCCGTAGAGGGGGCGGGCGGTCTTCATTACGGTGGGGGTGCCGTCCGACAGCTCGGTGTGATAATCCACGGCCTGCTCCTCCATTTCCACCAGATACTGCTCGGTTCCCGGGAGAGAGGCCAGGACGCGCACCCGGCGCTCGGAGCCCATGATATCGAAGTAGGTCAGGGTAAAATCGGAGCTCTCGCCGGTGGCCAGGTCCACCTGGACCAGGAGCGTCTCATCGGAATCCGGCAGGAACAGGGAGAGAAGGGCGTGGTCGTCCCGGCAGTCCAGAAAGCTGGCGGAGCCGTCGCCCAGGCCGCCCTCGAACAGATTTTCCTTCAGCACCCGGTCCTCCAGGGCGACCCAGTCCAGGCCGTGGAGGGCATTTTCCGAGAAGGAGTAATAGTAAATCTTCCGCCCCTGGACGGCCATGGTGGTATCGCCCAGGTCCGGGTAGGGTACCTGGGCCTTTTCCCCGGTGGCCAGGTCCAGCCGGGTCAGGGGCATGGCCAGCTTGCCCTGAACGGAGGTCTGACTGCACAAAAGAACGCAGGAGCCGAAGGCGCCCATCAGCTGTTCGGAGTGCTCTGCATCCATCTGGTAAATGGATTCCCATTCGCCGGTGGCAAGATCAATGCGGATCAGGTCCTCTTTCGGCCACCCGTCTTCGGCGGTCTGCAGGGTGCAGTAAAGGTCCTTGCCGTCGGTGATATAGGGGTCGCGTAATTCCTGTTCGGCCCCGAAGCGGGTGAGCAGGGTTTTACCGCTGCCGTCCGGCTCCATGGTCATGATTCCGGCCAGGGCGGCTTCGCCGTACTCGTCCACCGAGCCGGACACGCCGGGGAGAACCAGTAAAATCTGCTCGCCGATGACCATGGAGCGGATGCCGCCGTAGGCAAACATCCGGCCCTGGCACTCCGGCCCGGTGTGGGCGCAGCCCGGCGCGGCGCACAGGGGAATCAGGGAGGAGGAGGCGAAATCCCCGTACAGCATGCGGATGGAACCGTCCGGCAGGGGGACCATGTCCACCGTATAAAAGCCCTCGGCGGTGACGGCGCTCATTTCGGGCAGGACCTGCAGCTCCAGTCCGGCCAGATCCGGGTTGGCCCCGGTGCTCTGGGCGCTGGATGCTGGGGAATCGGCCCCGGCATCGGATGAGGGTGCGGCGGCGCAGCCTGCCAGCAGCAGGCAGGCAGTGAGGGTGGCGACGAGTCGTTTCATAAAAAGGGCCTCCTTTCGCCGGGCAGCAGCGAATGTTCCCGGCTTATTTTCTGGCCCCAGTATAGCCCCCGGCGGGGCACGGTGTATGCAAGGAGATGTAACGAAACTGCAAATTCCCGGCCCGGCGGCAGGGCGCAAAAAAAAAACGCGGCCCCGAACCATTTTCCGGTTCGGGGCCGCGCTGTTTGTGTTGGCCTGTTTATTCAGTTTGCTTACTTGGCGGCGGTGTCGGTGGTGGCCATCTCCTTGATGGAGGTGACCAGACCCGCCAGGTTCTGCATGTCGCTGGGGATGATGAGCTTGGTGGCACGGCCGTCGGCCACCTTGGCCAGGGCCTCCAGGCCCTTCAAAGCCAGCACCTTGTCGTTGGGGGCGGCCTCGTTCAGCAGGCGCAGCGAGTCGGCCAGAGCCTTCTGCACCTCCAGGATGGCCTGGGCTTCACCCTGGGCCTCACGGATGCGCTGCTCGCGCACCGCGTCTGCCCGCAGGATGGCGCTTTCCTTTTCGCCCTCCGCCTTGGTGATGGCGGCGGTCTTTTCGCCCTCGGCGATCAGGATGGCTTCGCGCTTTAAGCGCTCGGCCTTCATCTGCTTCTCCATGGCGTCCTGGATTTCGGCGGGCGGGATGATGTTCTTCACCTCCACCCGGTTGACCTTAATGCCCCACTTGTCGGTGGCCTGGTCCAGGATGGCGGTGATCTTGGTGTTGATCACGTCGCGGCTGGTGAGGGTGTGGTCCAGCTCCATGTCGCCGATGATGTTGCGCAGGGTGGTGGCGGTCAGGTTCTCGATGGCGCTCATGGGCCGCTCCACGCCGTAGGTGAACATCTTGGCGTCGGTCACCTGGAAGAAGACCACCGAGTCGATCTGCATGGTCACGTTGTCCCGGGTGATCACGGGCTGGGGCTTGAAGTCCACCACCTGCTCCTTCAGGCTCACCTTCTTGACGACGCGCATCAGGAAGGGGACCTTGAAGTGGAAGCCGGCGCCCCAGGTGGCCTGGTACACGCCCAGCCATTCCACCACGTAGGCGTTGGCCTGGGGCACGATGCTGATGCAGCTGATCAGCAGAAGCAGCAGAATGACCAGGATGGGAATCAAAACAATCAATACTGTGGGCATAATCGTTACCTCCGTTTCTTATTCGAAATCGCTGTTACATAAGGGGTACGCGGGGGTTATTGAGCCGCGGCGGGGGTCTTTTCCGGGGCCACGGTCAGGGTGGTGCCGCCGATGGACTGCACGGTGCAGCGCTCGCCGGCGCGGATGGGGCTGTCGGTCACGGCGTTCCAGTCCACGCCGTCCAGCCGAACGCGGCCCACCACACCGGGGCGCAGGTCCTCCAGGGCCTGGGCGGTGCGGCCGATGTTCCGGTCCAGCTCCACGGCGGCGGCAGGCTTGCGGGCACGGGCCCGGCTGACCAGGGGCTTGGTGGCGATCAGCGCCACCAGGCTCACCAGCAGGAACACCAGCGCCTGCCACAGCAGGTTATGGGTGAACAGGCTGGCGATCAGCGCCGCCAGCGCGCCCACGGCAAACCAGACGGTGACCAGGTTGGCGGTGGCAAGCTCCACCACCACGAACACCGCCAGCAGAACGGCCCACAGCCAGATGGCCGCGGTGGTCGAAAGCAGGATCTCCATGGGTGTACTCCTCTCCGGCGGGATCAGATCACCGCCTTTTTTGTTTGCGGCGCCCCCGCAGCCTTCGTTTGAAAAATACGGGGCCACCTTTATTCAAGCGGATGTACCGCCTGTAAAACCTTATGCAGAAAAGTTTGGAACGAATATTCATTCGGGCGGCGGCCAGCTTCCGGCCCGGGCCGGAAAGTGGTGCCGTTGTCTGTATTTTAACAGATGGCGGGTAGGAATACAAAGCCCGCCTGGGGCAAAAATTGGCGGTTTTTTGCCTTTTTTGCGAAATTTTTGCCGGGGGGACCCCCAATCGAAGCCGGGCGAGGCGGGGCGAGTCCGGGCGAGCCCGGGCAAAAAACAAAGCCCGGAAGGGATGAAAGTCCCCCTCCGGGCACGAAAGATTGTTCAAGAAACCGGCGGAAAAGGGTGTGTTAGTGCCCCAAATACCGCCAGCTGAAATACTGCCAGGCCTCGCTGATAAACAGCGCCAGGGCGGACACGGTGGCCAGCGCCGCCCAGAGTAAGTACACCTGCTGCCAGCCCCACAGGTCGCTCACCCAGCCGGAGAGCGCGCCGCCCAGCGCCGCGCCCACATAGGCCAGGAAATTGAAGATGCCGGTGAAGGCCGCGCTCTGGCCGGTGCGGGCAAAGCGCAGGGGGAGCAGGGTGGTGAGGATGGTGGTCACGCCGTACACAAGCCCCAGCAAAAGGCCCAGGCAGACCACAAGCCCCGTCAGGCTGTTCTGCAGCGCCACCAGCAGCCAGCCGCACAGCGCCCCGGCCCCGGTGAGGGCAAGCAGCGCGCCCTCCTGCCCGCCGTGCAGCCGCCGCACCAGCCAGCCGGTGGCCAGCAGCCCGGCGGTGCTGAACAAAGGAATCACCGAGGTGAACAGCCCCACCAGACCCTCCTGACCCGGCCCGGCCAGCTGCTGCAGCAGGGTGGGAGCCCACAGGTTGATGCTCTCCTTGGTGGAGCCCTGGGCCAGAATCACAAAGGCGAAGCTGAGCATGGGCAGGGTGAGCATGGCGCGCATAAGGCTGCCCCGCTGCCGGGGCTCGCTCGGCTCGTCCTTTTTGGCGGGGGCGGCCAGCAAGGCGGGCCGGTAGCAAAGCCCCGCCGCCCGAGGGCTGGATTTCACCCCCCGCAGCCAGACCCAGAAAAAGCAGAAGGCCACGATGGCCGGGCAGAAGAACACCCAGCGCCAGCCCGCCACCCGCAGCACCGCGCCCAGGCCGCTCCAGGCCACCAGATAGCCCAGCGTGGTGGGCAGGCTCAGGAGAATCGAGACCTTTAAGTATTCCTCCGGCTCGAACCAGTTGGTGGTGATCTGCAGAATGGGCGGCCAGAACAAGGCCAGCGCCAGGCCGTTCAGCGTCCACAGCGAGGCCAGCGCCCAGTAGCCGGAACAGAAGCCGATGGCCAGGTTGCACAGCCCGCTGGCCGCAAGGCCCAGCGCCACCACCCGCTTGGGGTCCCACTTCACGCTCAGCCAGCCGCCCAGCAGCTGGCCGGAGGCGTAGGTCCAGAAATACAGGGTACTCACAAGGCCAGCCTGACCCCGCCCGATGGAAAGCACCTCCATCAGGTCCTCCAGCGCCAGCGAAAGATTGGTGCGCAGCAGGTAAGACACCGTGTAGGCGGCCACGCACACCGCCAGCACCCGCCGCTTTTGTACGGCCAGCACGTTGGACTGCTCCACAGCGATCACCTCACGTTTTTGATTTGTCCTCACAGAAAAAATGGAAACAGAAAACCAGAGCGGGAAGGGCTGCCCGCCCCCGGATGCCCGCTCTGGCTGTTTTGGTCTCTGTTTTGAATGTGCCGAAGCGCTTACCGGCCGCCGCAGGCCCCGCAGGACGCGCAGCCGCCGCCCGCCGCCGGGGCGGTGCCGAACACCTGCTCATACAGCTTCTGGCCGGTGGGCGTGGCCGCAAGGCCGCCCTCGGCGGTCTCCTTCAGGCTGCTGCTCATGGCGTCGCCCACCTTCTTCATGGCCAGGATGGTCTCGTCCGCCGGGATGGCGCTGCCGATGCCCGCCAGTGCCAGCTCCGCCGCCACAAAGGCCCCGGCCACGCCGGAGGCGTTGCGCTTGATGCAGGGGATCTCCACCAGGCCCGCCACCGGGTCGCACACAAGGCCCAGAATGTTTTTCAGGGCAATGGCAACCGCGTCGCTGGCCTGGGCCGGGGTGCCGCCCGCCAGCTCCACAATGGCCGCCGCCGCCATGGCCGCCGCGCTGCCGCACTCGGCCTGGCAGCCGCCCTGGGCACCCGCCACGCAGGCGTTGGTGGCGATCACCATGCCCACCGCGCTGGCGGTGAACAGGGCCATCACGCAGTCGTGCTCGGAGCAGCCCAGGTCGTTCTGCATGGTCAAAAGGGCAGCGGGCAGGATGCCGCAGCTGCCCGCGGTGGGCGCGGCCACCACACGGCCCATGGCCGCGTTCAGCTCGCTCACCGCCAGCGCCCGGTACAGCGCCCTGCCCAGCACGCCGCCGGTGAGGGTCTTGCCGCTTTCCACCGCCTTGCGCATCTTGAAGGCGCTGCCGCCGGTGAGGCCGCTGGTGCTGCGCAGGTCCTCGGCGCAGCCCGGCTCGATGCAGGCGGCCATTACTTTATAGGTCTCGGCCATCTGGTCGTAGACCTCCTGCTCGGTCTTTTCCAGCTGGGCGGCCTGCTGGCGCAGCACCAGAGCCGAAATGGGCTCGCCCGCCTTTTCGGCTGCGGCCACCAGGGCCGCCACGGAATCGTATTTCAGTTCAATGCTCATAAGGTACCTCTCTTTCCCGCGCCCTGTGTCAGTTGGCCAGCAGCATGGTGGAACTTAAGATGTGGGGCAGCGCCTCGATGCGCCCGTTCAGCGCCGGGTCCAGCCCGCCGTCCATCTCGATGGTCATCACCGCCACGCCGCCCTTTTTCTGGCGGGAAAGGCGGAAGTTGCAGATGTTCACCTGGCTCTCCGCCAGCAGCTCGGTCACCGCCGCGATGATGCCCGGGGTGTCCTGATGGAGCACGATCAGGGTGTTGTACTGGCCGGAGATGTATACCTCCATGCCGTTCACCTTGGTGACCAGGATGTTGCCGCCGCCCACGCTGGCCCCCTGCACGCTCACGGTGCGGCCGGTGGCGTCGGTGAGGGTGATGAGGGCGGTGTTGGGGTGCGCGCCGTCGATCTCGGTGGGCAGAATGCTCACCGAAAGGCCCGCCTCTTCGGCAAGGCGCGGCGAAAAGCGGATGCGCTCGTCGTCGGTGGCCATGCCCATGATGCCCGCGATGAGGGCCTTGTCGGTGCCGTGGCCCTTGTAGGTCTTGGCGAAGCTGCCGTGCAAAAGAATCTGGGCGCTCACCGGCTCACAGCCCAGCAGGGCCCGGGCCACCCGGCCGATGCGCACCGCGCCTGCGGTGTGGCTGCTGGAAGGGCCGATCATCACCGGGCCCACGATATCGAATACATTCATCATATTGCTTTGTTCCTCCCGATGGGTTTGTTCTTAATTTGAAGTAGTATGGCCGTTCACACCAGAATCAGCCGTGCGCCGCAGGCCTCCACCGCGGCGGCCTGCTCCGGGTCCACCCCGCCGTCGGTGACGATGGCCTCCACCGCGCTGATGGGGCAGATGCGCACCAGGCTTGCCCGGCCGAACTTGCTGGAATCCGCCACCACGATCACCCGGCTGGCGGCGTTGCGCATCTGGTTCTGCATGGAAATCTCGCCCAGCCGCTGGTCGGTCAGGCCCGCCACCGGGTCGATGCCGGTCACGGTCAAAAACAAAATGTCCACATGCACATGGTCCAGGATGCCGGTGGGGAAGTCGTTCACCAGGGTGCGTTCGTCCCGCGAGAGGATGCCCCCGGTCAGGATCACCGTGAAGCCGGGCTTGTCCGCTAAAATCAGCGCGTTCTGGATGGAGTTGGTCACCACGGTCAGCCGCTGGAACCGGGCGGCCAGCGCCTGGGCCAGCACCTGGCTGGTGCTGCCGTAGTCCAGCGCAACCACCTGGCCCTCCTCCACCATGGCGGCGGCCCGGCGGGCAATGCGCTGCTTTTCCTCCATGTGCAGGCTGTTCCGGGTGGAAAGCGCCACGTAGCCCACCATGGGCGCGGGGGCCTCCGGCTGCTGCAGGGGCACCGCGCCGCCGTGGATGCGCCGCAGCTTGCCCTGCCGGTCCAGCTCCTCCAGGTCCTTGCGCACCGTCTCGGAGGAAACGCCCAGCGCCTCCACCAG
This sequence comes from Allofournierella sp. CML151, assembly GCF_027853465.1. Classification (NCBI taxonomy): domain Bacteria; kingdom Bacillati; phylum Bacillota; class Clostridia; order Eubacteriales; family Oscillospiraceae; genus Allofournierella; species Allofournierella sp. CML151. The sequence goes on from NZ_JAPNNW010000008.1 coordinate 44,924, forward strand.
TTCGGCGGTGTGCACCGTACCGTCCCTGTCCAGCATTTCTAATATAATGGAATACCGTTTTTTCGCAAGCATTTGTTTTCCGCCCTTTCGTGTGCGCTTGTCGGGGCAAACCGCCCGCTGTTTCTGCATCAAATTATAGCAAAAGCAGCCGGGTTTGAACACTGTTTCACAGATAAATCCCAATTTTCGTCCCCCGCCGCCCCGGTCGGACCGGGGGAAACGGTTGGGGAGAAATTGCGAATTACTTGGCTTTACAATAAGTATACCGGGCCAAACCCAAAAATTAAACAGATAAAATGAACAAAAAATGAAGATTCTCTTTGTTTAATTGCTAAAAATGGGGAAAAGGGCTTGAAATCAAAGAAAACCGCAAGTATACTGTGATTGTTCCCAAGAGGGGCGGCCGCAAGGGCGGTGCCCCCGCAAGCAGAAACGGTATTCCGCGGCAAGGGCGTTTGCCGCGAAAACGAAAATGTGCAATGAGAGTGTTTTGAGGAGGAATTTACCGTGAGCAACAAGACCAAGGCCGCCATGATGAAGGCGGCTCCGAACCGCTGGTTCACCTTCTGCATCCTCACCCTGTCCGGCGGCATCGCCTTCAAGCTGGGCAGCATGAAGGATATGTTCTACGTTCCCATGCAGGAGTTCATGGGCCTGACCAATACCCAGATCGGCGGCGCCATGAGCGCCTACGGAATCGTGCAGACCATCGGCCTGATCGCCGGTATCTACATCTGCGACATGTTCAGCAAGAAGTACATGATCGGCGGAAGCCTGATCGGCATCGGTCTGGTGGGCTTCTACCTGGCCACCTTCCCTCCCTACTGGGGTTTCCTGGCAGCCTTCGGCGTGATCGCCATCCTGGCTGAGGTTACTTACTGGCCCGTTCTGCTCAAGGCCATCCGCCTTTTGGGCGACGAGAAGACCCAGGGCCGTATGTTCGGCTTTTTGGAAATGGGCCGCGGCATCGTGGACGTGATCATCGCGGGCACCGCGCTGGCCATCTTCGGAGCCATGGGCGAGGGCGCGGGTGCCCTGCGCGCCGGTCTGATTTTCCTGTCCTGCGCCACCATCGCGGCGGGCATCCTGTGCCTGATCTTCGTTCCCAACGACGAGAAGCGCGTGGGCGCCGACGGCAAGGAGCTGAACAAGGCCACCGCTGCCTTCGGCGGCATGGTGCAGGCCCTCAAGAGCGTGGACATCTGGGCCGTTGCTCTGAACGGCTTCGTGGTCTACTGCATCTACTGCGGCCTGACCTACTTCATCCCCTTCCTGAACAACATCTACCTGCTGCCCGCCACCGCGGTGGGTGCCTACGGCATCATCAACCAGTACGGCCTGAAAATGGTGGGCGGCCCCATCGGCGGCTTCATGTCCGATAAGGTGCACAAGTCCAGCGCCAAGCACATCCGCATGGGCTTCATCGTCTGCATCGTGGCCATGGCTCTGTTCCTGATGATCCCCCACGAGGCGCTGGGCGCTTCCGGCAACTGGATCATCGGTGCTGCCTGCACCCTGGGCTTCGGCGCCATCGTGTTCACCATGCGTGCCGTGTTCTTCGCCCCCATGGACGAGGTAAAGGTTCCCGCCGAAATCACCGGCGCGGCCATGAGCCTGGCTTCCCTGGTGATCTACCTGCCCAACTCCTTCGCCTACCTGATGTACGGCAACTTCCTGGACCGCTTCCCCGGCATGGCGGGCTACCGCATCGTGTTCGGCGTGATGATCGGCTGGGCCGTGATCGGCGTGTTCGTGTCCACCTTCCTGATCAGCCGCATCAAGAAACATCAGCAGGCCGGCAAGTAAGCAAAATGCACGCGGAATCCCTTGTTCTTCGTGCAAATCCATAAAAAAATTCGCACAGCATACAAATCCGTGGTGGAAATCCACGGATTTGTATGCTATTCTGAAACCAAGAGGCAAGACCCGCGCATCCGGGCGGCCCAAACAGATGACAAGGAGTGACGAAACCCATGCGTGAGTACCACGGCTTTACCGGCTGCGGGTCCTTCTATAAGGGCAACCTGCACAGCCACACCACCATTTCCGACGGCATGCTGACCCCCGAGCAGAACGTGGCCCAGTATAAGGAGCACGGCTACCATTTCCTGTGCATGTCCGAGCACGACATCTTCACCGACCACCGGGCCCAGTTCAACACCGAGGACTTCATCATCCTGCCCGGCGTGGAGGCCACCGCGGTGCTCTACCGGGCCATCGGCACCAATGAGCGCTACAAGCTGCACCACATGCATGGCATCCTGGGCACCAGCGAGATGCAGAAGAATGCCCCCGAGGGCACCTTCGGTCATCTGCAGTACCTGCCGCCCATCAAGTTCTTCGGCCAGTGGGAGGGCGCAAAGGCCGCCCAGCAGCTGAGCGACATGCTGCGCGCCCACGGCTGCCTGGTCACCTACAACCATCCGGTCTGGAGCCGCGTGCTGGACGAGGAATTCATGGACACCACCGGCGTGAGTGCGCTGGAAGTGTTCAACTACAACTCCACCAACGAGGCGGCGGTGGGCAGCGGCCTGGTCCAGTGGGACCGGATGCTGCGCGCGGGCAAGCGCATCAACGGCTTTGCCAGCGACGACAACCACAACGAGGGTCTGTTTGACGACGCCTGCGGCGGCTGGATCTGCGTGCAGGCCGAGAGCCTGACCCACGACGCCATTGTGGAGAACTTCATGAAGGGCAACTACTACTCCTCCGCCGGCCCCGAGATCTATGACTGGGGCGTAAAGGACGGCAAGGTGTGGATCGACTGCTCCAAGGTGGAGCGTGTGAACTTTGTGGCGGGCAACATCGTGAACGACGGCGGCACCGTCATCGGCGAGCTGCGCAAGGACACCCTGACCCACGCCGAGCACACCCTGAAGGGCCACGAGAGCTACGTGCGTGTGGAGGTGGTGGACCGGTTCGGCCGGGCCGCCTGGACCAACCCCATCTATCTGGAGTGGGACTGAACCGCCGCACCCATGCATGACCTCAAGCCTTGCGGCGTTTGCGCCTGCGCTTACGCGTAAATGTTAGGAGGAAAGACCCATGTTGGATCAACTGCAATCCACCCTGGAATTCATCGACGGCAAACTCTGGGGCGATTGGCTCATGTTCGTATTGCTGGGCGTGGGCGTGCTTTATACCATCGTGACCGGGGCGGTGCAGGTACGCCACTTCGGCTACATCATCAAGAAAACCCTGTGGGAGCCCATCCGGGGCAAAAAGAACGGCGAGGAGGATGCCGGCGGCATCACCTCCTTCCAGGCGCTGTGCACCGCCGTGGCCTCCTGCGTGGGCAGCGGCAACATCGTGGGCGTATCCACCGCGGTGGTGGCCGGCGGCCTGGGCGCCATCTTCTGGATGTGGGTGGCCGCCTTCGTGGGCATGGCCACCAAATACAGCGAGATCGTGCTGGGCCTTCTGTATCGTGAACGCAACGAGCAGGGCCAGTGGGTGGGCGGCCCCATGTATTACATCAAAAAGGGCCTGCACGCCCCCTGGCTGGCGGTGCTGTGCGCGCTGTTCATGGTTACCCAGATCATCGGCGGCAACTTCATCCAGTCCAACACCATCAGCGGCGTGATGAATCAGAGCTTCGGCGTTGCACCCCTCGTTACCGGCATCGTGCTGGTGGCCCTGATCTTCATTGTGACCCTGGGCGGCTTGCATCGCCTGGCCCATGTGGCCCAGAAGCTGGTTCCCGCCATGGCGCTGCTGTATGTGGTGGGCGGCCTGGTCATCATTCTGATCAACGCCCCCAAGGTGCCCGGCGTCTTCGTCGAGATTTTCCAGAGCGCCTTCGGCCTGCGGGCCATGGCGGGCGGCGCGATGGGCAGCATGATCATCGCCATGCAGAAGGGCGTGGCCCGCGGTCTCTATTCCAATGAGGCCGGCGAGGGCTCTGCCCCCGTCATCCACTCCTCCGCCAACGTGAAGCACCCGGTGCAGCAGGGCATGACCGGCGTCACCGAGGTCTTCCTGGACACCTTCGTCATCTGCACCATCACCGGCCTGGTGCTGGGCGTGACCGGCGTCATCGGCAGCGGCGTGCCGGACAACGTGCTGGCCATCAATGCCTTTGCCACCGTGTGGGAGCCGCTGAGCTATGTGGTTTCCATCTGCCTTTTGCTGTTCAGCGGCACCACCCTGATGAGCCAGTGGTACTTCGGCTTCGTGGGCCTGAACTATGTGTTCGGCGCAAAGGTTGCCGACAAGTTCAAGTACGTTTTCCCGGCCTTCTGCATCATCGGTGCGCTTTTGAAGGTGGAAATGGTCTGGACCATCCAGGACATCGCCCTGGCGCTGCTGACCATCCCCAACCTGATCGCCATGATCGTGCTGTTCCCCAAGGTGCGCAAGGCCACCAAGGAATTCTTCAGCGACCCGGAGCTGTACGAGGGCGCCCGGCGCTGAATGACCTCTTTCTTTTGATTCCAATTTGGATATTACGGCCTGTAATATCCGAGTTGTAATACCAGTTACCAACAATAGCCTATTGGTAATATATCCCCCTTTTTCATCCTTTCTCTCGGGCAGCCGGTCCCCACACTCCTTGGCCGGCTGCCGCAAATCATCTGCAAAAAGCGGCTTCGGGCGTTTGCCTGGGGCCGCTTTTTGCGTGTTCAAAAGGGGGATTCCCCCTGGAATGAGAACTTTACTCTTGCAAAGTGCTCCGGTTTGTGATACTTCTGTTAGTAGAGAGCAAGGGCCATGCGGCCCGAAAACGGGAGGGGAGTTTTGTAATGACAGACCATGAACAGGACAGACGCACCGGCGCACCCAGCCGGTATGTGCAGGGGCCGGGGGCACTGCGCCGCCTGGGCCGCTATACCCGGCGGCTGGGGCAGGGGCTGTTCCTCATCAGCGACGCGGCGGGCATCGAACGCATCCGGCGGGATGTGGAGGAGGGCCTGCCCGGCGCGGGCGGGGTGGAATTTGTGCCCTTTGAGGGGGCCTGCTGCGAAAAGGAGATCACCGAGCTGGTGCGCCGCTTTGAGGCCAGCGGCTGCCAGGTGGTGGCGGGCGCAGGCGGCGGCCGTCATCTGGACGTGGCCAAGGCCGTGGCGGCCTTCGCCCGCGCGCCCATGGTGATGCTGCCCACCGTGGCCTCCACCGACGCGCCCTGCAGCGCCCTGGCGGTGCTGTACACCCCGGACGGCATCTTTGACCGGTACCTGTATCTGGACAAAAACCCGGATCTGGTGCTGGCGGACACCGCCCACATCGCCGCCGCCCCGGCCCGACTGCTGGCGGCGGGCATGGGGGATGCGCTGTCCACCTGGTTCGAGGCCCGGGCCTGCGCCGAGGCAGGGGGCAAAAACAGCTTCGGCACCGCCCCCGGCGCGGCGGCGCTGTGCCTTGCCCAGGGCTGCTGGAACAACCTGCTTCGCTGCGGGGCCAAGGCCCTGGAGCAGGCCCGGGAAAAACGCCCCGGCGAGGAATTGGAAACCATTGTGGAGACCAACATCTACTTAAGCGGCGTGGGCTTCGAGAGCGGCGGCCTTGCCGCGGCCCATGCGGTGGCCAACGGCATCGCCAGCCTGGGCCGGGCAAACCGGGCAGGCCACGGCGAGGCGGTGGCCTTCGGCGTGCAGGTGCAGCTGGTGCTGGAGCAGCGGCTGGGCGCACAGCCCTTGCGGGCAAGGCAGGACCTTAGCCAGGTGCGGGCCTTCTGCAAGTCGGTGGGCCTGCCCACCGGCCTTGCGGACCTGGCGCTTGCGGACATCACCGGCGAGGAACTTTCCGAGCTGGCCCGGGTGGCGCTGGACCCGGCGGGCAACATGGGCAACATGCCCTTCGCCGTCACCGCCGAGCAGCTGATCGGCGCGGTGAAGGCGCTGGCGGAGCCGGTGTGAAGCCGGTTTGGTTAAAGAACAGGAGGGCACTTTATGGAGCAGCGGCAGTTTCAATACTGGCAGTGGCCGGGCCTGCGCTGGCTTGTTCTGGCGGCTGGGGGATTGCAGCTGGTGAGCCTGGCCATGCAGATCAGCGACTGGCAGGCCATTGCCGGGGCGGGCATTTTCAGCGCCGAGGAATGGCAGCGCTATTGCGCCCGGGAGGCGCTGCACTGTGGCTGCTCCGGCCTGATGGCGGCGGGGTTTCTGGGCTGCTTTGTCATCGGCCAGCGGGCCAAAAGCCGACGGGCGGCCCGGCGGGCCGAGGGCGTGCTGCTGCTGGCGCTGGCCGTGGTCTGGGCTGTGGGAGGCGTCGGGCTGCGCATGGCCGTTGCGGTGGATTTGGGCCAGGAGCTCTTTGAACTGGCGGTGCTGGCAGCACTGGCAGCGGGGGGCGGAGTGGCTCTGTGGCAATCCGCGCGCCTGTCCAAAACAACGAGCGGGGAGGAAACAGCAAAATGATGGACGTGGTGTTCAGCCGCAGCGCCTGCGGCAGCCTGAAGATGGCCCAGCATTACGGGCAGGGGGAGTACACCGGCGCGGTGAGCGTGATTGTTGCTGCCCGGGAGGGGGAGGAGCGCACCGCCCCCGCGCCCGAGGTGCAGGCCGCCCGGCAGGCGGCGGAGCAGCGGGCCCGCCGGGAGTGGGAAGAAGCCCGGCCCCTGGGCGGGGACCCGGCCAACGTGTTCAGCCTGGAAGGCGGCTGGAGCATGGGCGACATTGCCGAAAGCCAGTTTCCCCAGGGCCGCCGCCGCTTGCTGGAACGGCTGTTTGCCGCCAGCTTCGGGGGCAGCGAGGCCGAGCGGGAGCAGATCATCAGCGAATCGCTGAACGAGCTGCAGGCAAACCTGCAAACGGTGCTCACCCGCAGCGCAAACGGCGAGGAGCTGCGCATCTGGTACAGCGCGGGCCCGGACGACGCCTGCGGCCTGTGCTGGCTGCTGGCAAAGCTGAACGAACTGGCGCACCACGGGCCGGTGCAGCTGATCAAGCTGCCGGTGTGGGAATATGGCGAGGGCGAAACCATGATGGCCTACACCGGCTGGGGCGAGATCGGCCCCGGCGAGTGGGGGCGGTATCTGCCGCTGGCCCAGACCGCAAAGCCCGCCCTGCTGCAGGCCTGCGCCGGGCGCTGGAAGGAGCTGCAGCGGGAGAACGCGCCCCTGCGGGTCTGCCTGAACGGCGGGCTGCAGAGCATGCCGGAGAATTTCTACGACAGCTTCCTTCTGCGGGAGCTGGAGCGGCTGCCGGAGGAATTTCTGGAGGCCTCGCTGGTGGGCAACGTGCTGGGCCGGTACCAGCTGGGCGTGGGCGACGGCTGGCTGGCGCTGCGCATCGAGGCCTTCTGCCGCCAGGGTCTGCTGGAGGTGGTGCAGGACGGCCCCGGCATCCGCCGCAGGCTGCGCCAGCACAGCGACTGGGCCAGTCTTTGAGCAAAACAAAAGCGAAGTGTCTCAGGACAAAGGGCGCTTCGCTTTTTTCTGTTTTTTTGCCATGGGGCCGGTCAGTCCTCCGGCCGCTTGAGGCGGCGGGGGCGGTGCGGGGCCAGAAAGTCCACAGCGGTGTTCGGGTCAAAGGGGCGGCTGGTCTGCTGGAGCCAGGCGGGCATCCGGTACTTCTGCGCCTGGGCAGTGGGGGCCGCATCTTCCCAGCGGCGGTGGGTCAGCCAGCGGGCCGGGTGGGGGATATACCGCCCGCCGCTTTCCTTCCAGGGGGCGCTTTCACACTGGGCGGTCAAAGCGGCCAGCATGGTGTTTACCAGTTCCTGACTGGGCCGCAGCGCCTTCCAGGCCAGCAGGGCGGCTCGCTTGTCCGCCTTGCGGGGATAGGCCTGCCAGAACCGCTCAAAGCTGTCCGGCGTTTGGGGGACGGTTTGCACCGGGGCTGTTTGCCGGGAAGTGGCTGGCGTATCGGCTAAAACGTGTTCGGGTTTTGACTCTGCTTTCGGTTCCGCGTTCCCCAATTTCTCAGAGGAGGGAGAAGGCACACGCCCGCCGCAGGCGGTGTATGTGTGTTGGGTATCTTCTTGGATATCTTTTTGGGTATCTTTTATAGCTCTTTCGGATTCGTCATTTGAATGTTCCGGATTCGTTTCTTGCAAGTGACGATTTTGAAACATGGAAGCAGCGGATTCGCTGATTGCATACCACAGGGTGCGGTCAAAGGCGAAACGGCCGAACCGCCCCTCCAGCAAAGCACCCTGGCGGACAAGACTTTTCAGCAGACGGCGGATTTGGGGCACGCTCCAGAAGGAAAAATGTTCCGCCAGCCGGGCGGCGCTGGCGTACATCCAGCAGCGGCCCTCTTTTTGGCAGTCCGGGTTTGATTGATTTTTCTCGCACCAGAACCGGATGTGATCCAAGAGAATGGCCTCCTCCACCCCGTACCGGGCGGCGATTTCGGTATCAAAGGAATAACGCATGTGTGACCCTCCTTTTGCTCAGAGATAAACCGGGAAAAACAAAAACCGCCCCCGGCGCGCCTGTTTTTTGCACAAAGCGCACCGGATGACGGCATGTAAAAAGGCGGGGTCAATGAATGACCTCGCCTGATCTTCTCAGTTTATATGGTAGCACAGGTCGAACCGGGCTTGCCAAGGGTCAAAACGCAAAAAAATCCGGGCTTTTCGCGGCGGGGAGGAGAGGACACAAAAAAGCCCCGCGCGGCGTTTGGGCCAGCGCGGGGCAGGGGTTGATGGGTTATTTTTCAGAGGCGGCTTGTTTCGGCTTTTTCTCCGCTTTTGCGGGGGTCTTGGCCGCCTTTTCGGCCTTGACATCCGCCTTTGCCTGGGCCGGAGCTTTGGCCGGTTCCGCTGCCTTTGCGGGCGGGGTGAGGCCCGGCTCTTCCATGGATTGCTTTTCCAGCGCCGGGGGCGGGGGCGGGGGAACGTCCTCCACCAGGATGGTGAAGCCGTAGGGGTTTACCTCGGTGTGCTTGCCGAAGGCCTCCTCCGCAATCAGCCGGGAGGACCGGTTCACGATGATCTCGGCCATCTGGGCACAGCCGGTGCGGCGGTAGTGCAGCACATCCCCCTCCGCCTTGATGATCTGCATGTCGCCCTCGGCGAAGGCGTCGCATTCCCGGCGCAGGTGGGCCAGCTGGCGCAGCACCGGGCGTACCCGGCTCTCGGTGGATTCCCAGTTGAAGTAGGCCCGGTTGAAGGGGTCCCGGTAGCCCTGCATGGCGATCTCGTCGCCGTAGTAGATGCTGGGCACACCGGGCAGCGTGAAGATCATGGCGTAGGCCAGCCGCAGCAGCCGCACGCCGTGGTCGTACCGGTCCCGGGGCAGGGTGCGGCCGCTCTGCCAGTACCGGTCCTTGCCGTCCGAGGGTTCGTCGGCAATGGCGGTGAGCGCCCGCTCGGTGTCGTGGGTGCTCATGAAGTTCATCAGGCAGTGCAGCGCTGGGGCCGGGTAATGCTCGCAGATGGCCATGATGTCCTCGGCGGTGTCCGCCGCGCTGCGGCCCTTCAAAAAGCCCAGCACCGCGTTGCGGAAGGGGTAGTTCATCACCGCGTCCAGCCCGTTGCCCAAAAGATAGGTCCGGCGCACGCCGTAGGCCTCCTTGGTGGTGGCGTCCTCCCACACCTCGCCCAGCAGGTAGCAGTCCGGCCCGTGGGCCTTCACCGCCTTGCGGATTTCCTCAATGAAATCGTCCGGCAGCTCGTCCGCCACGTCCAGCCGGAAGCCGGACGCGCCCAGGCTCAGCCAGGTGTCGATCACGCCGCCCTTGCCGCAGATGAACTCCCGGTAGGCCGGGTCGTTCTCCTGCACCTCGGGCAGGCTCTCGAAGCCCCACCAGCTGCGGTAGCCGCAGGCGTAGTTGGGGCCGAAATCGTACCAGCTGCGATAGGGGCTTTTGGGGTCGTGGTAGGCACCGCCCGGGCCGTAGCGGCCCTCCCGGTTGAAGTAGATGGAATCCGAGCCGGTGTGGCTGAACACGCCGTCCAGGATGATGCGGATGCCCTGACGGCGGGCCGCGGCGCACAGCTGGCGGAATTCCTCCTTGGTGCCCAGCAGCGGGTCCGGATTCAGGTAGTCGGCGGTGTTGTAGCGGTGGTTGGAATGGGCCTCGAAGATGGGGTTCAGATAGATCCAGCTGACCCCCAGCTCCTTTAAGTAGGGCAGCTTTTCCATGATGCCCGCAAAGTCGCCGCCGAAGTAGTCCATGTTCAGATAGCCGCCCTCTTCGTTGGGCCAGAAGTAGGGCTCGCCGTGCTTGTTCTCCCGGTAGATGCGGTCCGAGAAGGGCATGGGCTTGTGCTTTTTGCCCTCGTAGAACCGGTCCGGGAAAATCTGATACAGCACCCCGCCCTTGATGAGTGCGGGGGTGACGAAATCCGCCTCGTACACGGTGAGCTGCCACCAGGGACCGGTGGTCCAGCCCATCACAGCCTGGCCCATGGGGCCACGGAAGAGCTTGCGGAAATCGGAATACAGATCGAAATAGTAAAAGTGCAGCCCGGCCCGGCTCAGCGAAAGGGTCAGCGAGAAGCGGTTGATGCCCTCCTCGCAGCCGTCGAAGGCCATGGCGTGATGCACCGGCTCGCCGCCGTCCCGGATGAGCACCAGGTGCGGGCGCACGAATCCGTAATCGTAGGGGATGGTGAGCCGGAAGGTGACCTCCTGGCCGGTTTTTACCGCGCCGAAGGGGGTTTTATAGGCCGGGTCAAAGCTGTTGTATAACTGATCCACACAAACACTCCCAGAACAGAATACCGGCAGCAGCCGGGAAAAAGCGGATATCGAACAGGAAAAGGCCCCGGGGCCGGACTGGCCGGCGCCCGGGGCGAAGGGGTAGCCGCAGAGACTGCCCGGAAATCAAAGATGAGAAAACCGCAAGGGCAAGTGGTGCCCTAAAAAATTACTTTACGGGATGAGCGCCCCAGATGTCGCGGGCGTAGTCCAGCACGGAACGGTCGGCGCTGAACACACCGCTGTTGGCGATGTTGGCCAGACTCATCTGGTTCCAGCGGGTGCGGTCGGCATACAGCTTCTGCACGTCGGCCTGGGCGCGGCGGTAATCCTTGAAGTCGGCCATGACCATGTAGGGGTCGCTGGTGCGCAGGTTGTTGACCACCTCGTGGAAGCTCTCGCCGTTCCAGCCCTTCTCCAGGAAATTCAGCACCTCCATGGCCACCTCATCGCTGTTGATGAACATGGTGGGATGGTAGCCGGTGGCCTTCATCTGGTTCACTTCCTCGGTGAGCATACCGAAGATGATCTCGTTCTCCTTGCCGGCGGCGGCGGCAATCTCAACGTTGGCGCCGTCCAGGGTGCCCAGGGTCACAGCGCCGTTCAGCATGAACTTCATGTTGCCGGTGCCGGAGGCCTCGGTGCCGGCCAGGCTGATCTGCTCGCTCACCTCGCTGGCGGGCATCAGACGCTCGGACAGGGACACGTTGTAGTCCTCCAGGTAGACCACGCGCAGCTTCTCGCGCACGGCGGGATCGGCGTCGATCAGATCGCCCAGCTTGCAGATCAGACGGATCATCTGCTTGGCCATGTAGTAGCCGGGGGCAGCCTTCGCGCCGAAGATGTAGGTCTTGGGGGCGAATTCCGCATTGGGATGATCCTTCAGGTACAGGTACTGTGCGGCGATGTTCAGCGCGTTCAGATGCTGGCGCTTGTACTCGTGCATGCGCTTGACCTGGCAGTCGAAGATGGAATTGGGGTCGATCACCTGGCCGGTGGTCTTCTCCAGGTAGGAGGCGAACTCCACCTTGTTGGCCTTCTTCACATCCTCCAGGGCCTTGAGAACGGTCTTGTCGTTCTTGTAGGCGTTCAGCTTGGACAGCTGAGAAGCGTCGTGCTTGAAGCCCTCGCCGATGGTCTCGCTCAGCAGCTTAGTGAGGCCGGGGTTGGAGGCCAGCAGCCAGCGGCGGTAGGCGATGCCGTTGGTCACGTTCTTGAAGGCCTGGGGCTTATACAGGTAGTAGTCGTGGAAGACGCTGTCCTTGATGATCTGGCTGTGCAGCTTGGACACGCCGTTGATGGAGTGGCAGACGTAGCAGCAGATGTTGGCCATGCGAACCTGGTTGTCGCCCAGGATGGCCATGTAGTTGATCTTGCCCCAGTCGCCGGGGAAGGCCTTCTCGAAGTCGGCGCGGCAGCGGCGGTCCATCTCCTCCACGATGGAGTAGATGCGGGGCAGGGTGGAACGGAAGATGTCCAGATTCCACTTCTCCAGCGCCTCGCTCATGACGGTGTGGTTGGTGTAGGCGAAGGTGCGCTGGCAGATATCGAAGGCCTTATCCCAGTCGTAGCCGCACTCGTCCAGCAGGATGCGCATCAGCTCGGGGATGGCCAGGGTGGGATGGGTGTCGTTCAGCTGGATGGCTGCCTTCTCGGGCAGGGTGTCCAGGCTGCCCCACTGGGACAGGTGATTCTGGCAGATGTCGCCGATGGAAGCGGCGGACAGGAAGTACTGCTGGCGCAGGCGCAGAATCTTGCCCTCGCGGTGGTTGTCGTTGGGGTAGAGGATCTTGCTGATCAGCTCGGCGGAGGCGTTCTTGGTGATGGCGCTGCCGTACTCGCCGGCGTTGAAGCTGTTCATATCGAAATCGGGGGCCTTGGCCTGCCACAGACGCAGCTTGGCAACGCCCTGTCCGTCGTAGCCCTGCACGTACATGTCGCTGGGCACGGCGATAACGCTGTTGTAGTGACGGTGGGTCACATGATGGTAGCTGCCCTCCCAGCTCTCCTCAATGTCGCCGTCAAACTTGATCTCGATGCTCTGGTCGGGGTGGCTCTTCAGCCATACCTGGCCGCCGGGCAGCCAGTTGTCGGCCTTTTCCTGCTGCCAGCCGTCCACGATTTTCTGCTTGAAGATGCCGTACTCGTACAGGATGGAGTAGCCGGTGCCACAGATGCCGGTGGTGGCCATGCCGTCCAGGTAGCAGGCGGCCAGACGGCCCAGACCGCCGTTGCCCAGGCCTGCGTCCGGCTCTTCCTCGTAGATGCTCTCGATCTTGATGCCCGCGTCGGACAGAACCGCCTCGGCAACCTCGTTCAGGCCCAGGTTGAACAGGCTGGTCTTCAGGCTGCGGCCCATCAGAAACTCCATGCACAGGTAGTACACCTGCTTTGCGCCGGTGCCGTAGGCGCGGCTCTGGAACTTTTTGTGCTGGGCGCTCATCAGGCGGCGGGCGATGATGGCCAGAGCGCGGTAGATCTGCTGATTGCTGGCCACGTCCAGCGTGGTGCCGTATTCACTGTTCAGCCGCTCCTTGAGCAGCTTGTCAAATTCTTTCTTGGTGTATTTCGTCAACGTTTCTCCACTCCTCTTTTCAAAGTAGGTCGCTGCCAAAAAACTAAGGGTCCAAGGGGAAATCCGGCACACGGGGCGCTTCCGCTCTTCGGGGGTCCCGGGGCCGGGCGGCCTGGCAGCAGGGCTGCACATTTGGGACGGTACCGCGCGGGCAAACCACGCAATACCACTTTTCTATTTTACCAATTTATCCGGCCTGTTTCAAGAAAAAATACATTTTCGGTACAGGGGAAAGCTCTTTCCGGGGTCAAAAAGGTACGATGCGACAAAAAAAGGGGTTTTCTGTGGGGGTGCTTTATACTATAATAAGATTCAAGACGGCGGGCGGCTTTTTAAGGGCGGCCCGCCGCCGCTGAACGGAAAGATTCTCCGCGCCTTGCGGAGCCTTGTGAAAGAAGAGGGATTGTTATTATGCCGGTTACCAAAGTAAAACTGACCATCTGCGGGTCCAACTATATCGTATCCACCACCGATTCCGAGGAATATGTGAACCAGCTGGCCGAGCGCCTGGACACGGACATGACCGAGATCATGACCCAGAACCCCAGCGCCAGCGTGGCCGCCAGCGCCGTGATCAGCGCGCTGAGCTATCTGGACGAGCTGAACAAGAACGCCTCCAGCACCGACAACATGCGCGCCCAGATCAAGGATTATCTGGAGGATGCCGCCAAGGCCAAGCTGGAGGCCGAGAACGCCCGCCGTCAGGTGGAGAAGCTGACCGCCGAGCTGGAGGCGCTGAAGGCCCGGCAGGCGGCCGCCGCCGAGGCTGCCGCCCAGGCCGAGGAAAAGGCCGAAGAGGCTGCCGCCGAGGAGGCCCCTGCCAGCGAGGAAAGCAATGAACAGTAACGCCCCCATGGAGATTCTGGCCCCCGCGGGCAATATGGACGCGCTGACCGCCGCCGTGTACAGCGGGGCCAACGCGGTGTATCTGGGCCTGAAGCGGTTCAGCGCCCGGCGCACCGCCGGAAACTTTGATGCGGACGAGCTGCGGCAGGCGGTGAGCTTCTGCCACGGCCGCGGGGTGAAGGTGTATGTGGCCATCAACACCACCGCCCACCCGGCGGAGCTGGAGGGCCTGTGCGACGCCCTGGCCGACGTGTGCGCCGCCGGTGCCGACGCGGTGATTCTGCAGGACCTGGCGGTGGCAGCCCTTGCCCGCCGCATGGCTCCGGACCTGCCCATCCACGGCTCCACCCAGATGAGCGTTCACACGCTGGAGGGTGCGCTGGAGCTGGCCGAGCTGGGTTTTTCCCGGGTGATTCTGGCCCGCGAGCTGAGCCTTTCGGAGATTGAGCACATCGCCAAAAACTGCCCCATCGAGGTGGAGGTATTCGTGCACGGCGCGCTGTGCATGAGCGTTTCCGGCCAGTGCTACATGAGCGCCTTCCTGGGCGGACGCAGCGGCAACCGGGGCGGCTGCGCCGGACCCTGCCGCCTGCCCTTTGCGGCGGACGGCTCCGGGGCCTGCCATCTGAGTTTGAAGGACCTGAGTGCCGTGGGCAGCCTGCCCGCTCTGGCCGCCGCCGGTGTGGTGAGCGCCAAGATCGAGGGACGGCTGCGGGGCCCGGAATATGTGGCCGCCGCGGTGAACGCCTGCCGCAATTCCCTGGCGGGCCAGCCCTACGACGAAAAAGTATTACAGGACGTATTTTCCCGTTCCGGTTTTACGAACGGATATATTGAGGGGAAAATCAACGGCAGCATGTTCGGGGTGCGTACCGCCGAGGACAGCGCCGCCAGCAAGGCGGTGATGCCCGCGCTGCGGGAGCTGTACCGCCGGGAGATGCCCCGGGTGCCGGTGCGCTTCACCCTGCTCTGCGAGGAGGAGGGCTGCAAGCTCACCGCCGCCGACGGCGAGGGCAATACCGCCATCGCCTACACCCAAAGCGCCCCCCAGAAGGCGGAAAAGGACCAGCGGGCTGCCATCGAGCGGGCGCTGGGCAAGACCGGCGGCACGCCCTTCTATCTGGAGAGCCTTTCCATTGAGGGCGAGCCGGGTTATCTGCCGGGCAGCGAGTGGAACGAGCTGCGCCGGGCCGCGCTGGAGAGCCTGCTCAAAAAGCGCAGCGCCCTCAAGCCCTTGGCGTTCAACCGTCTGCCCCTGCCCGCCGCCCAGCGGCACGCCCTGCCCGCCAAGCTGCCCCTCTGGGGCCGGTTCGAGCACTGGGAGCAGGTGCCGGAAAACGCCGGAGAGCTGGCCGGGCTGATCGTGCCGGTGTTTGAGGCGGACCAGGTGCCCCAGAGCCTGCGGGCCAAGACCGTGCTGGAGCTGCCCCGGGCCATGTTCGGGGCCATGGAGCCGGCGGTGGCCAAGGCCATCGAGGCCACCAGAAACGGGGGCTTTGCCGGGTATCTGGCCCAGAACATCGCCCATTTCCGGCTGGCGAAGGGCCTGCCCCTCTACGGCGGCTTCGGGCTGAACATCACCAACCCCCTGGCCGCGGATACTTACAAGGCCATGGGCCTGCGGGCCATGACCCTGCTGCCCGAGGTGCCCTTCAACGAGATGACGGCCATCGCCCCCGGCGTGCCCACCTGGGCGCTGGTCTACGGCCACATGCCCCTGATGCTCACCCGGGCCTGCCCGCTGCAGAACGTGACCGACTGCGCCCACTGCGGCAAAAAGGGAGAGCTGACCGACCGCAAGAACAAGCACTTCCCGGTGCGCTGCGGCGGCGGTGTGCGCCAGGTGTACAACCCGGTGCCCCTCTACCTGGGCGACCGGGCCGGAGAAATCCCCGCCGACGCGGGCCTGCTGCTGTTCACCATTGAGTCGAAGGAGCAGGCGGCAAAGGTCATCGACCGGTACCGCAAGGGCGAGGCCTGGCCCGGCGAGTTCACCCGGGGCCTGTATTACAAGCCTGCCCAGTAATTCTGGGGCAACACCGCACCATTCACGCCTTGCGGCTCAGGCGGCGTATCGCACCAAAATTTTCCGTGGAATTTTCCAAAAATGCTCGCCAATCCACAAAGGATTGCCTGCGCTTTTTGGTTCATTCCGCAAAAAATTTTCCGGCGCGCTCCACCACCTGGAATGATGCGGTGTCACCCCAAGTTGATGCACAACAAAAAGTAATACTCGGTAAAGTTTCAACAGAAAGGAAATACCCTTCCCATGGAGATTCCATACATCCTCACCCGGCCGGGAGCCAAGGCTCCGGCCTATGCCACCCCCGGCGCGGCGGCGGCGGACCTGTGCGCCGCTCTGGACGCGCCCCTCACCCTGGCCCCCGGCCAGCGGGCCATCATTCCCACCGGCGTGGCGGTGCAGCTGCCCGGCCCCCAGTGGGTGGCCCTGCTCTGCGCCCGCAGCGGCCTTGCGGTGAAGCGGGGGCTGACCCTGTCCAACGGGGTGGGCGTCATTGACTCCGACTACCGGGGCGAAATCGGCGCCGGTGTGGTGAACCTGGGCGAGGAGCCGGTGACCGTGGAGCCCGGCGAGCGGGTTGCCCAGCTGATGATTCTGCCGGTGGCCCAGGCCGCCTTTGTGGCCGCCCAAAGCCTGGACGAGACCGACCGGGGCGAGGGGGGCTTTGGCTCCACCGGCCGCCTGTAAGCCGGGGAAGGGGAACAAACGCCATGAAAAACGCCCTGTTTCTGTGCTTCTGCCTGCTGGCGGGGGTCATCGCCGGGGGCCTGCTGGCCCAGCTCTGTGCCGGGATTCCGGCCCTTTCCTGGCTGGCCTACGCCAAGACCCTGCGCTTTGCGCCCCAGCTGGACCTGAGCGTGCTGCGCCTGAATCTGGATTTTGTGCTGGAGCTCAGCGCCGCCCAGGTGATCACGCTGGCACTGGCCATCTTTGTCTACCGCCGGGTGGAGATCTGAGCTCCCGCCCCGGCGCGCCCGGGTTTTCCCGGGCTTTTTTGTGAAAAAATCGTTCTGACTTGAAATAAACCAAAGGAGAAAATCGTTATGTCATTGGTCCTCGCATCCGGCAGTCCCCGCCGCAAGGAGCTGCTTTCCATGATCTGCCCGGAGTTTTCCGTCATCACCAGTGAGGTGGACGAGTCCGCCATCACCGCCCCCACCCCCGCCGAGACCGCCCTGGCACTGGCCACCGCCAAGTGCAAGGCCGTGGCGAAGGAGCACCCGGAGGACGTGGTCATCGGCTGCGACACCGTGGTGGACTGCGGCGGTGAGATCTTCGGCAAGCCCGCCGACCGGGATGACGCGGTGCGCATGCTGCACGCGCTCTCCGGCAGGGCCCATCAGGTGCACACCGGCGTGTGCGTGTGCAGGGGGGAGGAATGCAAGAGCTTCGTTGCCACCAGCACCGTGCGGTTTTATCCCATCGAGGAAGAGACCATCCAGGCCTATGCGGACACCGCCGAGCCCTACGACAAGGCGGGCGGCTACGCCATTCAGGGCACCGCGGCTCTGTTCTGCGAGGGCATCGACGGCTGCTATTACAACATCATGGGCCTGCCGGTTTCCCGCCTGGCCCGTCTGCTGCGGGAGTTCCGGTGATTTTTTGCGGAAAGCAGGCCGGAAAAAGTTTGAAGAAATTGAAAAAAAAGCCCCGCGCCCGTTGAGAATGCGCGCGCCTGCGGTTATAATAAAATAGAGTGCCCACCCGGCAATGGATGATGCCCGGCGGCGCTCGCTTTGAGTTTTGTCAACGAGGAGTTCAGTTTTGTCAACAAGAAGTTTAGTATAGAGAGCGTGCGCCCCGGTGTGAGCGCCTGTGAGAAAAGGAGAAACGTGTATATGTTCAGCAAGGATATCGGAATCGACCTCGGAACCGCCAACACCCTGGTTTACCTGCGGGGCAAGGGCATTATCATGCGGGAGCCCAGCGTGGTGGCTGTGGATACCAAGACCGACGAGGTGCGCAGCGTGGGCCACGAGGCCAAGGCGGTCATCGGCCGTACCCCCGGCAGCATCATGGCCGTGCGTCCCTTGAAGGACGGCGTCATCGCCGACTTCGACATCACTGCCAACATGCTGGCCCGCTTCATCAAGAAGGTCTGCGGCAACAGCATGTTCTTCCGTCCCCGCGTGGTCATCTGCATCCCCTCCGGCGTGACCGAGGTGGAGCGCCGCGCCGTGAAGGAGGCTGCCCTGAAAGCGGGCGCCCGTCAGGTAAGCGTGATTGAGGAGCCCATGGCTGCTGCCATCGGCGCCGGCCTGCCCATCAGCGAGCCCTCCGGCAGCATGGTGGTGGACATCGGCGGCGGCACCAGCGAGGTGGCCGTGATCAGCCTGGGCGGCATCGTGGCGGCCCGCAGCGTTCGCGTGGGCGGCGACGAGTTTGACCAGGCCATCATCGCCTACATCAAGCGCAAGTACAACCTGCTGATCGGTGAGCGCACCGCTGAGCAGATCAAGATCGAGATCGGCTCCGCCTACGAGCTGGAGGAGGAGAAGGAGATGGAGATCAAGGGCCGCAACCTGGTGGACGGCCTGCCCAAGAACATCACCGTGCATTCCGAGGAGATCCGCGACGCCCTGGCCGAGAGCCTGCAGAAGGTTGTGGACGCCATCAAGGAGACCCTGGAGCGCACTCCCCCCGAGCTGAGCGCCGACATCATCGACCACGGCATCATGCTCACCGGCGGCGGCGCGCTGCTGCGCGGCCTGGATGAGCTGGTACACCGTGAGACCGGCATCGACGTGCATGTGGCCGAGACCCCGCTGGACTGCGTGGCCGCCGGTACCGGCGCTGTGCTGGATCACATCGACCTGCTGGGCGACGTGCTGGACGACAACTCCACTCACTTCTGATCCGGGCCGCAGGGCCGCGCCCTGCCGCCGGAGCAAACGGGGCACGTAGGATTTTTGCATAAAACGCGCCCCCGGCAAACCCCACAAAACACCGGCGCGGGCGGCCCAGGCCGGGCGGCCCGCGCTCTTTCTTTATCCTTTATCTGAAATCTGAAAATTGGAACACGCAGGGGCAGTGCGCCGGTTTGACGGGCCTGCCCCCTGCAAAACCGGGGAGGTGAGCCCACTGAAGGACTTTTTCAATACCGGAAAATTCAAGGCCCTGGTGGCCCTGGCGGTGCTGCTGGGCGGCATCATGGCCTGGGCCGGGGCCAACGGGCGGCTGGCCAGCGCGCCGGAGCAGATCCTGAGCGCGGTGCTTTCGCCCTTCCAGAAGGGGGCCAGTGCCGTGAGCGGCGGCGTGGGCGGCCTTTTGGACAAATATGCCCGCATCGACTCCATCATCGCCGAGAACGAGGCTCTGAAGGAGGAAAACTGGGAGCTGCAGGATAAGCTGGTGGAATACGACCGGCTCAAGGCCGAGAACGATGCCTACAAGGAGCGGGACCGGCTGGAGGACGACAGCCCCGAATATACCTACATGTCCGCCTTTGTGATCGGCCGTGACCCGCTGGAGCAGTTCGGCGGCTTCACCATCGACCTGGGCACCCTGGACGGAGTGCAGCAGGGCGACGTGGTGGTGAGCGACCAGGGCTATCTGGTGGGCCGGGTGCTGGAGGCGGGCCCCGCGTCCAGCAAGGTGATGACCATTCTGCAGCCCGGCTCCTATGTGGCCTGCGTGGTCAGCCGCACCCGCGACACCGGCAACCTGAACGGCAGCGCCGACTACGCTGCCGACGGCCGCTGCGTGCTGGAGAATCTCTCCCGCGATACCCTGGCCCAGGTGGGCGACCAGATCATCACCACCGGCCTGGGCGGCGAGTTCCCGGCCGACATCCGGGTGGGCACCATCGAGGAGATCCTGCCCGAGGAGAGCGGCCGGTCCTCCATTGCGGTGATCGAGCCCGGCACGGACGTGAACAACGTCAAGCACGTGTTCGTGATCACCGACTTTGAAACCGCTTACGGCCAGCAGGCCGAACAGGCCGAGAGCGCTTCCTCCGCTCCGGCCGGGGAATGAGCGGTATGAGCCGTGAAGGAAAGGGGGCGCGCAACCTGTGACCAGCCGCCGCAAACGGAATTTGATTCTGCTGGCCAAGTGGGCCTGCTACTTTTTGATCCTGCTCATCGCGGCCACCCTGCAAAGCCTGCCGGGCTTTCTGTCCATCTTCGGGGTGCGCCCGCTGTTTATTCTGCCGGTCTGCCTGGCGGTGGCCATCTATGAGGGCGAGTACCCCGGCGCGCTGCTGGCGGTGGCCGGCGGCTTTCTGTGGGACTGGACCGCCAGCCGGGTCAGCGGCCTGATGGCCCTGGGCCTGATGGTGGTCTGCTTTACCGCCGCCGTGGTGGTGGAGCTGTATCTGCGGGTGAACACCGTGAACTTCATTCTGGTGAACGCCGCCTGCTGCCTGCTGGTGACCGGCATGGACTTTTTGTTCTATTACCTGATGCCCAGCTATCCGGGCGCTACCGGGCGCTTCCTCACCCAGGTGCTGCCCATGGTGATTTATACGGCGGCCCTGTCGCCGCTGTCCATGATGGCGGTGCGGTGGGTGGCCGGGCGCTTCGTGCCCGAACAGTAACCGAAAGCGAAAGGAGGGCGGGCGATGGACCAGAAAAGCGTGTTCCGCCGGGTAGGCGGACTCATTGTGATCAGCCTGGTGGTACTGGGCGTGATCGTTCTGCGGCTGGTGGAGTTCCAGCTGGTGAACGGCGAGGAGTACAAAAGCCAGGCCCAGAGCGTGACCAATTACAAATTCAATATCCCCGCCGCCCGGGGCGAGATCGTGGACCGGTACGGCCGGGCCCTGGCCTCCAACGCGGTGGGCTACGACCTGGTGATCAACCAGCTGATGCTCACCGGCGACGTGAACGAGCTGGTGATGGATCTGGTGGAGATTCTGCAGAGCTGCGGTGAGGAATGGAATGAAACCATGCCCGTGAGCAGCCCGGACGAGAGCGGCCACTACACCTTCACCGACGGCGACGATACCTCCGCCCAGAACCGGCTGGCCAAGCTGAAGGAGAACATCGAGCTGCAGCAGTATGCCACCGCCGACCAGGTGATGGCAAAGCTGGTGGAGCGCTATGAGCTGGAGGATTACGCCCCCCAGTGGCAGCGCATCCTGGCCGGTGTGCGCTACCAGATGCAGCTGGAGGATTTCAGTGCCAGCAACAGCTTCACCCTGGCCAGCGATGTGTCCAACCAGACGGTGGCCATGGTCAAGGAGCGCAGCCTGAGCCTGGCGGGAGCCGAGATCATCGAGACCACCCACCGGGTCTATGAGGACGGCACCCTGCTGCCCCATTACCTGGGCAGCGTGGGCAGCATCACCAGCGAGCAGTGGTGGGTGGAGGACGAAGACGGCAACGTGACCACCCCCCTGAAGGACGCGGGCTACAACATGAACGACCTGATCGGCCAGTCCGGCGTGGAAAAATACGCCGAGGACCGGTTGCGGGGCAAAGAAGGCACCCAGCAGGTGAGCCGCGACAAGAACGGCGTTGTGGTGGGCACCCAGATGCTGGTGGAGCCCGAACCCGGCGAGACGGCGGTGCTCACCATCGACAAAGACCTGCAGAAGAGCCTGAACGAGCAGCTGGAGGCCCTGATTCTGGAGATGCAGCAGACCAAGGAGTCCACCAAGGGCAAGGAGGTCACCTCCGGCTCGGCGGCGGTCATCGACGTGAAGACCGGGGGCATTCTGGCCATTGCCAACTACCCCAGCTACGATCTGAACCTGTATAAATCCAACTACAGCGAATACAGCAGTGATCCCAACACCCCGCTTTTGAGCCGGGCCACCACCGGCCTGTACGCCCCGGGCTCCACCTTCAAGCCCGCGGTGGCGCTGGCGGGCCTGCTCAGCGGCACCGTGACCCCCCAGGACACGGTGAACTGCACCCGGGTGTATGACTTCTACACCGACTACAAGCCCGTCTGCCAGCAGCTGGGTCCCCACAGCGGCCCCACCAACCTGACCGAGGCCCTGACCCACAGCTGCAACATCTACTTCTACGATGTGGGCCGCCGGGTAGGGCTGGAGAACTTTGACGCCATGGCCGAACAGCTGGGCCTTGCCACCAAGACCGGCTTCGAGCTGGGCGAGTCCACCGGCAACCTGACCCACACCACCGACGAGAACTACGGCAAGGGCCTGGAGCTGCAGGCGGCCGTCGGCCAGGGCAACACCCAGGTGACCCCCATCCAGCTGGCCACCTACGCGGCCACCCTGGCCAACAAGGGCACCCGCTACGCCACCCACATCGTTTCCGGCTACCGGGACAGCAACACCGGCGAGCTCATCGAAGAGGTGGAGCCGGAGGTGGTGGAGCAGATCGAGGACAACATCGGCGCCTTCGACGCGGTGGAACAGGGTATGCTGGGCGCCGCGCGGGACAGCAGCGTCCTGAAGGACTATCCGCTGAACATCGCGGTAAAGACCGGCAGCCCCCAGCGCTGGGAGCGGGATGAAAAGGGCAACTACGCCTACACCAACACCGCTGTTATCGCCTACGGCCCGGTGGAGGACCCCCAGCTGGCCATCGGCATCGTGCTGGAATGGGGCGGCGGCGGTTCCAACGGCCTGCCCCTGGTGCGCAGCATCTTCGACAGCTACTACTACACCCAAAGCGAGGGCCTGGAGCCCGAATCCGAGGGCGTGCTTCTGCCCTGATAACGGGCGGCAGGCAACGCCGCACACAGCATTCCCCCGGGGCACGGCGGGCCGCTTGGTACGCCGTGCCCCTTTGTGTCTGCAAGGGGGCGGTTCTCTCGGGTAAAAACGGCGAAAAGAAGAGCGAAAAACACATTTTTTTGGCTTAAATACACAAAAGACAACTTGCTATCGCCCCCGCTTTGTGCTATCATGTTAATATAGGTGCATCATAGGCACCTGTATACCATTTTTCGTTGATCCCGGCCCCATCCCGGCCGAAAAAAGGAGGTCCGACCCGTGGCCGCACAGATCATTATGGTGGCCTCCGGCAAGGGCGGCACAGGAAAAAGCACCGTGTCGGTGCTGCTGGGCAGCCGCCTGGCTGCCGCGGGCAAAAAGGTCCTGCTCATCGAGCTGGACAGCGGCCTGCGCAGCGTGGATATCATCGCCGGGGCCGCGGGCCGCACCGTGTACGACATTTCGGATGTGCTGTGCGGCCGGTGCGACTGGCGCAAGGCCATTGTGGAAAGCCCGGTCTACAAAGGGCTTTCGCTGATCAGCGCCCCCTACGAGCGGGGAAACGTACAGCCCCAGCAGCTGGCCAAGCTCACCCGCAAGATGGCCAAACACTACGACTTTATCCTGGTGGACACCGCCGCCGGTCTGGGCGCGCCCTTTGCGGCCGCCATGGTGGTGAGCCAGATGGCTCTTCTGGTGCTCACGCCGGACCCGGTGGCTTTGCGGGACGGCCACATTGCCGCCGACGTACTGTATGAGGGCGGATTT
Source organism: Allofournierella sp. CML151 (assembly GCF_027853465.1). Lineage (NCBI taxonomy): Bacteria > Bacillati > Bacillota > Clostridia > Eubacteriales > Oscillospiraceae > Allofournierella > Allofournierella sp. CML151. Next base: position 68,355 of record NZ_JAPNNW010000008.1, read on the forward strand.
ACCAACGTTCGCCTGGTGGTGAACCGGGTAGGTCCCTCCACCTTCGACAAGGGCGCGGTGGCCGACCTGGACGAGTGCATCGACACGGTGGCCGTGCAGCTGATCGGGGTCATCCCGGAGAGCGCGGCCCTGCTGAAAAGCACCGCCGCCGGCGAGGCCTTGCCGGAGAATACCCTGGCATGGCGGGCGTTTGACAATCTGGCCCGCCGTATTCTGGGCCAGCAGGTTCCGCTGGCCGTGCGCTGAAAGGCGCATCCAAATTGTTTTGCCCATGCTGCGGCATGGTTTCCCATTTGTTTGATCCACTTCGGGCGAGCCCCGGCGGTTCGCCCCCATAGAGGCAATCCCCCATAAAGGTTTGGAGAAGGTGCGTGCCGCCCGGGCACGCCAGAACGTTAGCTTGTTTTAAGAAGGAGGGCGTTACGTCCATGAACATCGCATTGATCGCGCATGACGCGAAGAAGGAATTGATGGTGCAGTTCTGCATCGCTTATTGCCGGGTGCTCAGCCAGCACAACCTGCTGGCCACCGGTACCACCGGCAAGCTGGTGAGCGAGGCCACCGGCCTGCCCATCCAGTGCTTTTTGTCCGGCGTGCACGGGGGTGATCAGCAGATCGCGGCCCGCATCGCCTGCAATGAGATCGACCTGCTTCTGTTTTTCCGCGATCCCATCAGTGCGAAACCTCACGAACCCAACGAGATGAATCTGCTGCGTCTTTGCGACGTGCGCAACATTCCCATCGCCACCAACATCGCCACCGCCGAAGTGCTCATCCATGGCCTGGAGCGGGGCGATCTGGAGTGGCGCAACATCGTCAACCCGCCCCAGCACTAACATGCCGGAGCGCCGTGACCAAGTAAAAACGGGGCTTCCTGGCCGAGCCGGTGTGACACAAGAAAACAACGGTTCTGCCGTAGGATTTTGGCGTACAAAGTGTTCAAAGGGGCGGGCAAGCCACCAAGGCTTGCTCCGCCCCTTTTCGCACTTTCTGCATCCAAAATCCTGGGGCAGAACTGCAAAGCACCGGAAAAGGCCCGATTTTGATGGGAGTGCAAGGAAAAGCCCCGCGGGCACCCTTGGTGGTTGTCAAGGGGATTTGACGCAGCAATCACGCAAAAGCGGCCCTTTTCCGGCGGTGCTTTCTTGCGCCACGCCGGCTTTTTGCCGAAAGGCCCCTTTGCGTTTTCAAGCGGGGGTTGCCCGGCTGGGGCTTTGCCCCCGCCGGGTGCAGAATGCCCTGATCTTAGCAGGTGTGGGGGCGCTGTATGCCCTGGAGACCCAGACCCTGGGCCTCTTTGTGCCCTGCCCGCTGCACCTGCTCACCGGGCTCAAGTGCCCGGCCTGCGGCATCACCACCGCCATTCTGGCCCTGCTGCACGGGGATGTGAACGCGGCCTTTGCAGCAAATCCCGGCCTTGCGTTCAGCCTGCCGGTGCTGGGGCCGTATCTTTGCTGGCTGCTCTGGGGCTGGCTGCGGCAGCGCCCCGCCCGGGGCCGCGCGGTGAACGCGGTGGGCGTGGGGCTGATCGTCTATTTTGCAGTCTGGGGCGTCTGGCGCAACCTTGCGCCCCTGATGGGCCTTGTGTAAGGCCGTATTCTTCGCAAACAGCGACCAAAAAAGGAGAAATTTCCCATGACAAGAAACATTGTGGTGTGCATCCTGCTGAGCATCATTACCTGCGGCATTTACGGCCTGTATTGGATGTATACCCTGAACGAGTATGCCCGTGCGGTGGCGCCTCAGGAATGGCAGACCAGCGGCATCACCGTGATTCTGCTGGACATCATTACCTGCGGCATCTACGGCCTGTACTGGAACTACAAGATGGGCAAGGCCTACATGACCGTGAACGGCGGCAGCGACAACAGCCTGCTGTTCGTGCTGCTGGGTGTGTTCGGCTTCTCCATCGTGAACTGGGCCATCATGCAGAACGACATCAACAACGCGGCCCGTTTCCGGTATTAAGCCATGGAGCGGCTGCTCTACCGGCTGGCCTTTGGCTGCGCGGTGGCGGGCCTGGGCATTCTGCTGGTGGTGATGGTCAGCGGCAAGGCCTGGCCGGACCCGATCTACGCCATCGGTGCGCCGCTGGGCATGGGCTTCATTGCCCTGTGCCTGGTGTTCCTGGCCGCCCGCTGGGCGGTGCGGTTCTGGGGCGCGGTGCGTGCGCGCCAGCTTTGGCAGATCGCAGCGCTGGTGCTGGCGGCCGTCGTCTGCCTGGCAGGGTTTTTCCTGCGGCGGTGAGGCCCTTCGCGGCGGGAGCATGCTCCCCCGGAGAATCTGCGTTCTGAATGAAAAAAGCCCCCGGGGCCGGAAGTGTTTTCCGGTCCCGGGGGCTTTGTGTGTTTTTTGGGGGCAGGTTTTCAACGGCGGCGGGGTTTGGGTGTGGAAAAGTTGGTCGGGTCCACGCCCTCGTGGGCCAGCAGCCAGCGCTTTTTGTCCAGCCCGCCCGCGTAGCCGGTCAGGCTGCCGCCGGTGCCCACCACCCGGTGGCAGGGGATGATGATGGAAATGGGGTTGCGGCCCACCGCGCCTCCCACCGCCTGACTGGCCATGGGGCGGCCGGTCTGGGCGGAAATGGCCCGGGCCAGCGCGCCGTAGGTGGTGGTCTGCCCGTAGGGAATTGCCAGCAGCAGCGCCCACACCTGCTTTTGAAATTCGCTGCCCTGTGGGGCCAGCGGCAGTGCCGCCGGGTCGGGAGCATGGCCCGCGAAGTAGTCCTCCAGCCAGTGCCGGGCCAGCTCGAACGGGGGCAGGTCCGCCCGCTTTGGCACATCCGGCGGCAGATGGGCGGCGAAGTGCATCTGCCCCTCCAGCCACAGGCCGGTCAGGTGGGTCTCGGTGCCCGCCAGCATCACCGGCCCCAGCGGGCCGGTCAGGGTTGTGGTGTACAGCATGGGAAGGCCTCCTTTGGGTGGGCCGCTTGCGTTTTGCACAGGGCTGGGGTATAATATTAACAGAAAGTGGTACTGCCCGGAGACGGGTCAGTCCCTTGGAGATTTACGGAAGTAAACCGCGTTCCTGGGGAGGTGCGGCGGCTTACTTCCGTTTTTTGTTATCGTGTGTGATCGTCCAAACGATTTGAAACGTCCCGTAGACTGCTCCGCCGATTAAGGTCAGAAGCGAAAGGACCTCCTGTAACGTCATGGAAGGAATCACCCCCTCTGCAAAAAAGCAGCGGGGAAAAACAGAAGCTTCGCCCCGCTGCCGCTGCCTTTGCGCAGCGTGCAATGGGGACTGGACCGCCTGCCGTGTCCGGCAGCACCACCGCTCCCATTGTAACAAACCCCGCGCGTTTTGTCGAGAACGCGCGGGGTTTCTTTGTATCCTTGATAAAATGTGGAATTGGGGTGGATTTTAGCGTCACTCCTCCGGCTCCACCGCGAAGAAGGTCTCCACGCCGTCCCGGCGGAAGGTGATGACCTGCCCGGAAGGCGCTCCGTTTTCGTCCAGAAGGTCCAGCCGGAATTTGCCCTCGCCCAGATAGGCCAGGCCGCTGGGGTCGGCGGGAGTAGCTTCCAGGCCCATCGGCTGGAAGGTGCCGTCGGATGAAAGAAACGCCAGCCGCACATCCGTGTGCTCCGGCTCGGCGTACAGCACCACGCCCACCAGCTCCTCGCCGCCGTCCGGCACCGCCGCGCAGTCAAGCACCGTGCGCCGCTGGTTCTGCTCCTGGGCGAGGAACAGCTCCGCCACCGCTTCGTCGGTCCATTCCGGGGCCTCGCTGGCGGCGGGTTCACTGGCGCTTGCCGCTTCGCCGGCAGGCTGCGAAACGGACGCCGGACTGCCGGAATCAGGCAGGGAGGTGGAAGCCGGTGCGCTGGAAGCGGGCGCGCACCCGGCCAGCAGCGCCGTCAAAAGGCAGCAGACAAGGGAAAGAAGCATCTTCATGGGGGAGTCCCTCCTTTGGGGCGGCCCCGGTGCGGTCAGCGAACCGCCCGGGCCAGAATGACAAAAACAGCTCTTCTGCCCTCATTGTAAGCGCCCGGCGGGCAAAAAACAAGCCGCAAAGGCCGCTTTGCCTTGTAATATGTTGCCGAAAGAGGTATAATAAAACGGTCTAAGAATTTGCGGAGCCCGGGAATTTCTCAGGCTTCAGCGATTGAAATAAAAGGGGTAAATCAAATTATGGAAACCATGGGAAATCTGCGCCGCACCCACTATTGCGGCGAAGTGCGTCTGGCCGATGCCGGTCAGGAGATGGTGGTGGCCGGTTCCATCGCCAAATGCCGGGATAAGGGCGGCATCATCTTTGCCGACCTGCGCGACACCACCGGCATTCTGCAGATGGTGTTCGACGACTCCACCGACCCCGCCGTGTTCGAGAAGGCCAGCAGCCTGAAGAGCGAGTATGTGGTCATTGCCAAGGGCGTTCTGCGCGAGCGCGACGCCAAGACCGACAAGATCGCCACCGGCGACGTGGAGCTGTATGTGACCGAGCTGCGCGTGCTGAGCGCCGCCGAGACCACCCCCTTCGAGATCCGCGACGAGGTGAAGGTGAAGGACGAGCTGCGCCTGAAGTACCGCTATCTGGACCTGCGCCGCCCCAGCATGCACGACCCCATCGTGCTGCGCAGCAAGATCTGCCAGATCATCCGCAACTACTACTGCGACAACCACTTCTGCGAGATCGAGACCCCCATGCTCATCAAGAGCACCCCGGAAGGCGCCCGCGACTATCTGGTGCCCAGCCGGGTGCAGCCGGGCCACTTCTACGCCCTGCCCCAGTCTCCCCAGCTGTACAAGCAGATTCTGATGCTGTCCGGCTTTGACCGCTATTTCCAGATCGCCCGCTGCTTCCGCGACGAGGACCTGCGCGCCGACCGTCAGCCCGAGTTCACCCAGGTGGACCTGGAGATGAGCTTCGTCACCGAAGAGGACATCATGACCCTGAACGAGGGCCTGATCAAGAAGCTGTGGAAGGAGATCCTGAACATCGACGTGGCCACCCCCTTCCAGCGCATGCCCTGGGACGAGGCCATGGCCCGCTACGGCTCCGATAAGCCCGACACCCGCTTCGGCCTGGAGATCATCGACGTGACCGACGCGGTGCGCTCCAGCGAGTTCGCCCCCTTCAAGGGCGCCATTGAGGCAGGCGGCAGCGTTCGCCTGATCAACTGCAAGGGCCTGGCCGACAAGCTGACCCGCAAGACCATCGACAAGCTGGGCGACGTGGCCAAGACCTACGGCGCCAAGGGCCTGGCCTACACCCGCCTGACCGCGGACGGCGAGACCTCCAGCTTTGAGAAGTTCCTCACCGAGGAGGAGAAGGCCGCCCTGCGCACCGCCGCGAACGCCGAGACCGGCGACGTGCTGCTGGTGGTCAGCGACGCAGACAACGTGCGCGCCTGCACCGCTTTGGGCCAGGTTCGTCTGGAGGTTGGCCGCCGCTGCGAGCTGATCGACCCGGACAAGTTCAACTTCCTGTGGGTGGTGAAGTTCCCCCTGTTCGAGTACAGCGAGGAAGAGGGCCGCTATATGGCCATGCACCATCCCTTCACCATGCCCACCGAGGACAGCATGGACAAGCTGGAGACCGAGCCGGGCAAGTGCTACGCCAACGCCTACGACATCGTGCTGAACGGCTGCGAGCTGGGCGGCGGTTCCATCCGCATCAACGACCCGGCCCTGCAGGACCGGATGTTCAAGGCCCTGGGCTTCACCGAGGAGAAGGCCCGCGAGAGCTTCGGCTTCCTGATGGACGCCTACAAGTACGGTGCACCCCCGCACGGCGGCATGGCCTACGGTCTGGACCGCATGGTGATGCTGATGCTGAAGCGGGATTCCATCCGCGACGTGATCGCCTTCCCGAAGGTGCAGAACGCCAGCGAGCTGATGAGCGGCGCACCCGAGACCGTGGACGAAAAGCAGCTGCGTGAGCTGAGCATCGCCACCGTGAGCGCCGAAGGCTAATCCGGCAACTGAATAATGGCAAACGCGCCGCTTCCCGTTTGGGGAGCGGCGCGTTTTTGTGTACCGAAAACGGGACATAAATCGGGAAGGACTGAATTGGAAATTAAGCGCGGGGCGGGGGGATGCTATAATAAAAAATAGATGGTCTCTTTATCAAGGTAAAATGGGGAGGGGTAATGTGCTTTCGGCTTTTGGAATATATGAAGAGAGTATAGATTGGTCGTTGTTCTGGAGTGCATTTGGAGCTATCGGCGGAATTATCGGATCAGCAGCAACAACAATAGCTATTATTGTTGCGCTGTGGCAAACACGATATCCGTATAAGAAAAAGCTGGCCCTATCATTCTCAGATAGTATAAGAGTAGTGAATTTAAAATCTTCGTCATTACCAGCGGTTCCATTACAAGTTGCTTTAAAGATATCTAACTGTGGGAATAGAGATGTCTATATTCAGCAATGGGGCATTGCTTTAGACAACGAAGAAAATATTATGTTTGTTCCGCATCTGTATGCTGATCAATTACCACAAGGGATGAGAGAATACCTTTATCCTGAATTCCCTTACTACCTTCCCGTAGAAAAAACAGTTCTATTGTATTTTGATCGCAACGCGTTTATCGATGTATTGTTACATTGTCAAAAGGAAAAAAGTGTTTGTGAAAATACGAAGATAAAAATTTATGTATCAGACAGTACAGGACAAGTTTATTATAAAAAATTGAGCAAAACTGTGAAAGAAATTTGCTCATCCTCCCATGAATGATTGATTTTACAAAACCCCCGGCGGCAAGCTGCCACCGGGGGTTATCCATCCCTCTATATGGCCCGGGCGTTCCCGGGCTTTTTTGTTTTACTTTTTCTTCTCTCTTCTCGTTTTGCTTATACGCGCTTTACATACATCTGCACGCTGGGGTAGTCGCCGGCCAGCTGGGGCAGGGTGTAGCCTGCGCGCATCAGGGTGCTGCCGCTGTAGACCTTGCCCACGCCCTCCATGGCCAGGTCCAGGCCTGCCTGGGGCGCGCAGTGGCAGCCGTGGATGTCCAGGCTCTCCACACGGTACAGAGCGTCCGGGTCAAGGCCGCGCAGCCACACGTGCAGCGGGCGGGCGTTGGCCTCCGGATGGGTGAGAATCAGATTGAACAGCGCCTCGCTCTGCTCCTCGTCCACAAACTGCCAGGCCGCGTAGCGGCTTTCCTCGGTGGGGTCGGTGAGCCGGTAATACAGCCCGTTCTGAATCAGCTGGTAGTGCTTGTCAAAGAAGGCGATCTGCTCCTTCACCTGGGCGGCTTCCTCGTCGCTCAGCTTGTTCAGATCCAGCTCGTAGCCGAAGGTGCCGGACATGGCCGCCACCGCCCGGGTCCACAGGGGAGTGGTGCGGCCGGTCTGGTGGTTGGGGCAGGCGGACACATGCGCGCCCATGCTGCTCACCGGGTAGCCGAAGGAGGTGCCGTGCTGGATCACCAGCCGCTCGATGGCGTCGGTGTCGTCGCTGCACCAGATCTGGGTGAAGTAGGCCAGCATGCCCGCGTCGAAGCGTCCGCCGCCGCCCGCGCAGCCCTCAAACAGCACATGGGGGAAGCGGGCGGTCAGGGTCTCCAGCAGCCGGTAAACGCCCAGCATGTACCGGTGGGCCGCTTCGCCCTGCCGCTCGGCGGGCAGCACCCGGCTGTACACGTCGGTCATGTTCCGGTTCATGTCCCATTTCACGTACGCGATGGGGTTGTTTTCCAGCAGGTCGGTCAGTCGCTCGGTCAGGTAGTCCACCACCTCGGGGCGGCCCATGTCCAGCACCATCTGGTTGCGGCTCATCACCGGGGCGCGGCCCGGCAGGGTGAGGGCCCAGTCCGGATGCGCCCGGTACAAATCGGAATCCTCGCTCACCATCTCCGGCTCCACCCAGATGCCGAACTTCATGCCCAGCGCGTTCACCCGCTGAATCAGGGGAGTCAGGCCGCCGGGCAGCTTTTTCTCGTTCACGAACCAGTCGCCCAGGCCGCTGTTGTCGTCGTCCCGCTTGCCGAACCAGCCGTCGTCCAGCACCAGCATTTCCACGCCCAGGGCCGCCGCCTTCTCGGCGATGCGCACAATGGCGTCGGAGTCAAAGTCGAAGTAGGTGGCCTCCCAGTTGTTGATCAGCACCGGGCGGCGGGCGAAGCGGTGCTCGCCCCGGCAGACGTTGTGCCGGATGAACCGGTGATACTGCTGGGACAGGGCGGTCAGGCCGTTTTCGGTGCAGGCCAGAATGACCTCGGGGGCGGTGAAGGCCTCACCGGGGGCCAGCTGCCAGCTAAAGCGCTCGTCGTGGATGCCGCTCACGATGCGGGTCAGGCCGTTCTGGTCCACCTCCACGTCGGTGCGGTGGCTGCCGGAGTACACCGGCATTACGCCGTAGCACAGGCCGTGCTCCTCGTTTGCCTTGCGGTCGCACAGAATCACGAAGGGGTTGTGGTGGTGGCTGGAGGCGCCGCGGGTGGAGGACACGGTCTGGATGGCGTTCAGCAGGGGCACACGCTCGGCCTGGCGCTCCATGGTGTGGCGGCCGTGGAAGTGGATAAGATCCCACCGGCCGAAGGGCAGGTCCAGGCACATGGAGGCGGCCTTTTCCAGACGCAGGGTCTGATTGCCGCCGTTCACCAGACGCACGGCCCGGGTGATGATGTCCTGCTTTGCGAACACGCCGTACAGCAGCTCCAGCGCAAGGCCGGTCACGCCGTCCTCCATGCGGATGCACAGGGTCTCGGCCTCGTTTTCCTCGTCGTGGGCGCTGGGCAGGCCGGTCAGGGCGTATTTGCCCTTCTGGATGGCATGGCTTGCGTAGCGCCACTCGGCCCCGGCTGCGCCGGCTTCATCCCGCACCACCAGGCAGGAGAGGCGGAAGTCGCCGGTGTTGCAGCCGGTGTATTCCTGGGGCAAAGTGTCCGGCGAGATGCCACGGCGCGCCCGGTCGGCGTTGTGGTTGGGCGAGAAGCCCCGGTCCGCCGGGGGATACATGGCCGCCAGGTCGCCCTGGCCGATGGCCGGGCCGTAGTAGAGATGGAGCAGGCGGTCCAGATGGTCCAGCCCCATCTGGTAGGTGGTGCTGCGGGTGGAAAGGGTAAAGGTGCGCGCGGCGGCGTCGAATTGAATGCCCATACAAGGGTCCTCCTGGAAGTTTGGAATCGCACCGGGCCCTGGAGGTCCGGCGCTGGAATTGGAAAAGGTGGATAAAAAGCATGAGGCGGGCGGCTGGCCGGGATTCGGCCGGCCGCCTGCCGTGATAAGGGGAAACGCTTAGTGGTTACTTGCCGCCGGTCATGGCGATGCCCTGGATGAACTGCTTCTGGAAGATCAGGTACAGGATCACCATGGGGATCATGGCCAGCAGGCTGCCGGCCATCAGAACCGGGAAGTTGGTGGTGTACTGGCCGTTCAGGGTGGACAGGCCGGCAGACAGGGTCATCATGTTCAGGTCGATGTTGCAGATCAGCGGCCACATCAGGTCGGAGTAAGCGAACACCGCGGTGAAGATGGCCAGCGCGGCCATGCTGGAGCCGGTGAGGGGCAGCATGACGCGGGTGAAGGTCTGCCACTTGTTGCAGCCGTCCAGATAGGCGGCCTCGGCGATCTCGTTGGGAATGCCCAGGTAGGTCTGGCGCAAAAAGAAGGTGCCGAAGGCGCTGACCAGGCCGGGGAACACCAGCGCGAAGATGGTGTTGGTCAGACCCATGCGGGCCAGCATTAAGTACTGGGGAATGATGAAGATCTGGCTGGGCAGCATCATCTGCACCAGAACGATGGTGAACAGGAACTTCTTAAAGGGGAAGTTCAGCTTGGCGAAGGCGTAGCCGGCCATGGAGCTGAACACCACGGCGCACAGCACCCGGAAGAGGATGAGCAGTGCGGTGTTCACATACAGGTTCACGAAGGGCAGGCTTTCCAGCGCGGTGATGAAGTTGTCCAGGTTCCACTGGCTGGGCAGCAGCTGGGGCGGCACCGCCATGGATTCGGCCTGGGTCTTGAAGCTGGTGAGCAGCATCCACACGAAGGGAAAGATCATAACCACGCTGCCCAGGATCAATGCCACATAGGTGAGGGTCTTGTTCAGGGTCTTGCTTGTTTGTGTGCTCATGATTTATACCTCGTAATTCACCCATTTTTTCTGGCCCGCGAACTGCAGCAAGGTAACGATACCGATGAGCAGCACGGTCCAGATGACGATGGCGGACGCGTAGCCCTTGTTGCCGGCCACAAAGCTCTCGCGGTAGAACAGGTACATCAGGCTCTGGGCGCTGGTGAGGGCGGGGTTTGCCTGGTCGACCATCATGTAGATCAGATCGTACACCTTCAAAGAGGCCATCAGGCGCATGATGAGCACCACGAACAGGGTGGGCGAAACCATGGGCAGGGTGATGTGGAAGAACTGCTGCACCTTGGAGGCGCCGTCCAGGCTCGCGGCCTCATACAGGCTGGCCGAGATGTTCTGGATGCCGGAGAGCAGCAGCACGGCGTCGTAGCCGATGGCGCTCCAGATGGCCACGATGGCGCAGGTGACCAGCACGATGGCGGGGTTGGTCAGCCAGCGCACGTTCTGGCCCAGGATGCTGTTGATGATGCCGTACTCGGTGTTGAAGATCCACTTCCATACCATGGCCACGGCGGCGGGGGCCACCACCATGGGCAGGAAGAAGATGGCGCGGAAGGCGGTGCGGCCCTTGAGCTTTGCGTTCAGCAGAACCGCCACCAGCAGCGCCAGGAACACGCCCACGGGCACGGTGAGGATGCAGAAGTAGATGGAGTTCCAGGTGGCCTTCCAGAATTCGGTGCTCTGGAACATTTCGATGTAGTTGTCCAGACCGTTGAACTCGAAGGTACCAAAGGCCTTGGACTTGGAGAAGCTCATGTAGATGGTCTCGATGAACGGCCAGATGTTCAGCACCAGCAGACCGATGATGGTGGGGGCCACCATCACCAGACCCCAGACAGCGCCGTCGCGGGACAGCTTGGAAGTTTTGTTCACGCGGGATGCCCTCCTTTATTCGTAATATTCGGCGCTGGCCTCATCCACGATTTCCTGCATGGTCTGGAGGCCGGTGGAAAGATCCAGCTCGCCGGAATAGATCTTGAGCAGGGTGTCGCTGACCTTGCTCTTCCACTCGGGGCGGGCAGCGTTGTTTACGCTCTGCACGCTGTAGTCGAACATGTCGATGAAGCACTGCACGTTGATGGGGTATTCGTCGAACACGCCCACCCAGGTCTCTTCCAGACCCTCATAGGCGGGGATGGCGGCGCCGCTCTCGCCTTGGATGCGCTGGCCTTCCTCGCTGCCGAAGAACTTCAGCACGTCCTTGACGATGTCCATGTGCTTGTTGTTGGCGCCGGTGGCGTAGCTCAGACCGTTGGAGATGGTGGCACGGCCGTCACCGCTCACCGGATCGGGGCAGGCGGGCAGCACGGCCACATCCCATTTGCCCACCATGTCGGGGTAGTTCTGCAGCTCGGTGAGGATGTTCCAGTTGCCCTCGAAGAACATGGCGCCCTTCTCGGAGAAGAAGGCGGCGCCGGGCGCAGTCTCGGCGAAGTAGTTCTGGTCAGGGCACCAGTCGTAGCTCTGCAGGCCGATGTAGAACTCCATGCCCTTCTGGGTGGCGGGGTCGGTGAAGTTGGCGCGGGTGTTGTCCTCGGTGAGGATGCTGCCGCCCGCCTGGTACACGAAGTTCCAGTAGCCCAGCTGGTCGTCGCCGTAGGCCATGTAGCCGTACTTGCCGGTGGCGTCGTAGATGGCCTGAGAGGCGCTGACCAGGTCATCCCAGGTCCAGGTCTCGTCCGGGTAGGCCACGCCTGCGGCATCGAACATTTCCTTATTATAAACGAGGCCCACGGTGTCCTTGTCCTTGGGCACGCCGTAGAGCTTGCCGTCCGAACCGCTGGCGTTGGCCAGGGAGATATCCGAGAAGTGCTCAGTCTCCACGATGTCGGAGCAGTCTGCCAGCTTGCCATTGTCGGCGTATTTCAGAATCTCGTTGGTGTGCATCCAGAAGATATCCGGCATCTTGTTGCTCATGGCGGCGGCTTCCAGCTTGGTCCAGTATTCGTTCCAGCTGGTCACCTGCACCTCGATCTTCACATTGGGATGCTCGGCGGTGTAAGCGTCGCACATGGCCTGCATGCCGTCGCGCTGGGCCACGTCCCAGATCTGGAAGGTCAGGTTCACGGTGCCGTCCGAGCTTTCGCCGCATCCGGTCAGCCCGGTGGCCAGACCCGCGGCCAGGCAAACGCTCAGTGCAGCGCATGCCAGTCTGCGCATCAAACTCATTGCTTGTTTCCTCCTGTTCCTGTGCGAATTCGCCCCTTGCCGCCGCCCGCCCGGCCGGGTGCGGGCAGCTGCGAAGCGCGGTTTTCGCTGTTGTGCTGAAAAATCGGGAGCAGTTTTGTACAATGTGCACTATATACAATTTGTTTCCCTTTTGGCTGTGTTTATTATACGATTTGACGGTTGAAAGATAAATATCATTTTGCAGGCTTTTATCTCTCAATTTAGCTGATTCAGATCATTTTACTTGAAGTCATCTAGCATTATGGTATATAATCAGAAAAACGGACAAAATGAGGGAGGAATGGCATTATGGCCACCGCATTCGGGCCGGACGCCGGCAACAAGCTGATCTTCCACGTGTTTCAGGACGAACGCTTTGTGGACCTGAACCTGTATCAATACGGCTGGGAGCGCACCGAGCCGCTGCACTCCTACGGGCCGTACCGGCGCAACCACTATCTGTTCCATTACATCATCGCCGGATATGGCAAGCTGTATGTGGGCGAAAAGGTGTATCCGGTGGGGCCGGGGGAGGGGTTTCTGATTCTGCCGGGCCAGACCACCACCTATGCCTCGGACGAAAAGGACCCCTGGGAGTACACCTGGATCGAGTTCGACGGCCTGCGCGTGCGCGAGAGCCTGAGCCTGGCGGGCCTGGGCGCGGCAAAGCCCATCTACACCCCCGGCACCCGGGCCGGAGGCGAAAAGCTGCGGGAGTGCATGCTGCAGATCGTGCAGGACGGCGAGGCCAGCCCCATCCGGCAGATCGGCCGGGGCTTTCTGTTCCTGGACCAGCTGGTGGAATCCTCGGCGGCGCGCCAGCACCAGAGCCAGCGCCGCCTGCGGGACTTCTATATGAAGGAGGCGCTGTCCTTCATTGAACAGAACTACCAGCGGGACGTGTCGGTGGAGGACATCGCCGCCTTCTGCGGGCTGAACCGAAGCTACTTCGGCAAGCTCTTCCGGGATACCATGGGCGAGAGCCCCCAGGCCTTTCTTTTGCACTACCGCATGGCCCAGGCGGCCCAGTTTTTAAAGGAGACCACCCAGCCGGTGAGCACCATCAGCACCATGGTGGGCTACGCAAACCCCTTGCATTTTTCCCGGGCCTTCAAATCGGTGTACGGCATCTCGCCCCGGGCCTACCGGCAGACTCATTTTACTCACCCGACGGGTGTGTGAGGCACTCACTGGCGAAAAACCGGGAACTGTGGTACACTGTAACGTGGAATGAAGCGGCCGGGCGCGCCCCGGCGGGAAAGAGGGGAACAAGGCATGGAAAAGCAGCAGCGCCGGGCGCTGAACAGCATCGTGCTGAGCATCACCACGCTGGTGGTGGTGGCCACCCTTCTGCTGGTGGGCATCGGCCTGGTACGGGACAAGATGATGCGCAACACCCAGCAGATGGGCATGTCGCTGGCGGAGAGCTACGCCCGCGAGACCCAGAGCAGGCTGGACGGCTTTGCCCGGGTGTTTGATATGGCCTGGATGTATACCATCCGGGACGTGGATGCCAACATGAGCGAGGAACGGATGCAGGAGGGCATGGCCGAGTATCAGCAGAACGTGCATGAGCTGTTCGGCGGTCATGTGGCCGACCTGTATGCGGTGATCGGGGGGCAGATCGTGGCCGCCAACCCCTGGACCGGCGACGGGGTGTATGACTACTCCGATACTGACTGGTATCAGAGAGCCCTGGCCTCGCCGGATGAGGTCATTTTCAGCGATGTGTATGAGGAGGCCATCACCGGCGACCAGATCTTCACCCTCTCCAAAGCCATCGACACCGAGGGCGATGTGCTGGTCATGGATGTGTACATCAACCAGGGCGATGTGCTGGATCTGGAGATCAGCCTGCCCTCCACCTATCATTTTTATCTGTTCGATACCGACGGCAGGCTGCTCTACCGGCTGATCGACCGGCAGGCCACCGACCCGGCGTATGCCGAGCAGCTGATCAGCGGCGTGCGGGACGGCAGCCTCTTTGCCTACGACGCCCAGATCGTGGACCCCAAGGGCGTGGCCCGGGGCGTGTATTATGCCGAGATGGACAACGGCTGGACCGTGGTGATGACCATCCCCATCCAGGAGGTGCTGATGGGCGAGAAGGACCCGGTGATCTACTCGCTGATCGGCGTGGCCCTCATCGCCTTTGTGACCCTTCTGTTCATGGTGGTGCGGGACATTCTGAACCTGCGGCGGCTGGCCGAGACCGAAAAGACCATCCGGGTGCTGAGCGATTCCTTCTTTGCCATCTACCGGGTGGACTTTGAGGCCGGCACCTACCGGGCCATCAAGACCTCGCCGGACCTGCGGGGCACCTTTGCCGAGAGCGGCGATTACGATATGCTGCTGGCTCAGGTGAAAAAGCGGGTGCACCCGGAGGCCTACGCCGAGTTCGAGCAGGACTTCTCGCTCAAGAGCATTGCCCAGCGGGTGAAGGAGAACGTGCTGGACTACGGCGGCGACTACCAGCGCATGTTCGGCGGCAGCTACCACTGGGTGAACGTGCGCACCATCTACCAGAAGCACATCCTGCCCGGCGAGGTAATCCTCTGCTTCAAGGACGTGGACGTGGAAAAGCGCCAGCAGATGCAGCACATGATGATTCTGCAGGAGGCGCTGGACACCGCCAAGACCAGCGCCGAGGCCCGCAACACCTTCTTCAACACCATGTCCCACGACATGCGCACCCCACTGAACGCGGTGATCGGCTATTCCGAGCTGATCCGCCGTACCCCCGGCGACGCGGAAAAGGTCACCGGCTACATCAAAAAGGTGGAATTCGCGGCCAAGCAGCTGCTCATGCTCATCAACGACATTCTGGAAATGGCCAAGCTGGAGGCGGGCAAGAGCGCCCTGGATGTGAAGGAGTTCAATCTGAACGAATACCTGACCGAGGTGTGCGAGATGTTCCGCGCCCAGGCCGAGCGCCAGCAGAAGCATTTTGAGCTGTCGGTGCAGATCAAGGACCCGGTGGTGAAGGGCGACTCCTTCAAGATCGGCCAGATCATGAACAACCTGCTCTCCAACGCGCTGAAGTACAGCTGCGAGGGGGCCGAGATCAAGGTGGAGGCCCGCCAGTTCGACTACCAGAAGCACAGCAAATTCCAGATCGTGGTGGCCGACACCGGCATCGGCATGAGCGAGGAATTTTTGAATCACATCTTCGAGCCCTATGCCCGCGAGACCCACTTCACCCCCCGCACCACCGAGGGCACCGGCCTGGGTATGCCCATCGTGAAGAGCCTGGTGCAGCAGATGAGCGGCGAGATCACGGTGGAGAGCGCCGTGGGCAAGGGCAGCCGCTTCACCGTGACCCTCCCGCTGGAGGTGGTGGAGCAGCACGACGGCCCGGTGATCGGCGCGGCGGCAGGCGAAGCGTCCGGTGAGGCCGCCGCAGAGGCCGCCGGTTCGCTGGCGGGCCAGACCATTCTGGTGGCCGAGGACAACGAGCTGAATATGGAGATCGTCACCGAGTTGCTCACCATGAGCGGAGTCCAGGTGATCGGTGCGGCCAACGGCGCCGAGGCGGTGGAGAAGTTCCAGCGCTCGGCCCCCTATTCGGTGGACGCCATCCTGATGGATATGCAGATGCCGGTGCTGGACGGCTGCGGAGCCGCCCGGGCCATCCGCCGTCTGGACCGGCCGGACGCGGCCGTGGTGCCCATCGTGGCCGTGACCGCCAACGCCTTCGCCGAGGACGTGGACCGCACCACCGCCGCGGGCATGAACGCCCATGTGTCCAAGCCCATCGACATGGACCGGCTGCTGGAGGCGCTGGCCCTGTGCTGGGCGGGCAAGACCCCGCCTGCCCCCGCGCCCGGCGAATGACCGGGGAAAGAGGTTAAGAATTCTTTCCGGCCCCCTGTGCCAATCCGGCACGGGGGGCTTTTTTTCTGCGGCGCTGCCTTACAAATTTGTAAAGTTCCGCCCCTGATACCAGAGTACCGTGGTAAAATAAAAGGTAAGGCAAAAAATATAAACGGGCCGAAGAGGCAAGGGAGGGAGTGCCGTGAAGCAAACAGGCAAGCGGATGCAGAAGCTGCGGTGGCTGCTGCTGGTTGTGCTGGTGGTGCTGGCCCTCCAGCTGCTGCAGGGCCTGTTCACCCTGCGCAGTGTGCCGGTGCAGCTGCTCCGGGTGGAAGACGGCTGGCTGGACCTGCAAAACCAGGACGCCGCTGCCGGGCTGTTCCAGCTGGAGGGCAGCTGGGATTTCTACCCCGAGGCCCTTTACACCAGCGAGGATTTCGCGGCCGGCCGCACCGGCCAGCCTGCCGGGGAGGAGGTCTCTCCCTCGGACTATGCCTACGGCACCCACCGGCTGCGCATCCGGGCAACGCCCGGGGCGTATTACGCCCTCTGCGGCTTTTCGGTGGACTACGCCACCCGGGTGTTTGTGAACGGCAGCGAGGTGGCGGCCTTCGGCAACCCGGCCGGGACCCTGGAGGACTTTGTGCCCCGGGTGGGTTACATGACCCTGCCGGCGTGCGCCGGGGAAGACGGCATCATCGAGCTGGTGGTCCAGTACGGCAACTACGTACATAAGGACGGC
Source organism: Allofournierella sp. CML151 (assembly GCF_027853465.1). Lineage (NCBI taxonomy): Bacteria > Bacillati > Bacillota > Clostridia > Eubacteriales > Oscillospiraceae > Allofournierella > Allofournierella sp. CML151. The sequence continues at coordinate 85,118 of NZ_JAPNNW010000008.1, forward strand.
GGGCACATCCCGGTGCTGTATCTGTCCAGCCCGCAGAACATCGAGGACTTCAAGGCAGGCAACGACCTGATTTCCCTCACCCTCAGCGGCGGCCTGCTGCTGCTGGCGCTCTACTTTTTGATGAACGCGGCCATGCGCCGCCGGGCCGCCTACCTGTGCCTGACCCTCTGTTGCGTGCTCATGGCCCTGCGGGACCAGAACTTCTACATCGTCCACCTGCTGCCGGAGGATACCTCCTGGTATTTTGCCTACCGGCTGTTCATCTGCATGGTGATGCTGATGCCGGTGTCCATCCTGCTGCTGCTCAAGTGCATGTACGCAAAGGCCACCGCCCACTGGCCGCTGACGGTGTATCTGGCGGCGGCGGGCGCGGCGGCGGTGCTCATCGGCACGCTGCCCACCCGGCAGCTGGTGAGCGTGTCCACGGCGGTGTATTCCCTGTCCATCCCGTATCTTGTGTACCTGGTATTCGGCACGGTGCGCGGCTTTGTGCGCCGGGGCGGGCTGGAGACCGCCGACGCGCTGGTGCTCAGCGGCTTTGCGGTGCTGGTGGCAAGCCTTTTGCACGAGGTGCTGCTCACCGGCCGCAGCTCGGACGTGAGCCATTACGGCACCGCGGCCTGGGGCATGCTGGGCTTTGTGTTCCTGAACGGGGCGGCGGTGAGCCTGCGCATTCAGCAGCGGGAGACGGCCCTCATCGAGAGCCGCAGCCGGGGCGAGATGCTGGAGCGGATGAACCGGATGAACCTGGAATTCCTGCACCGGATCGCCCACGAGCTGAAGACCCCCCTCACCGTGATTTCCGGCTATGCTCAGCTCACCGGCATCCAGCTGGCGGCGGACCGGGTGGACCGGGAGACCCCGGAAAACCTGAAGACCATCCAGCAGGAGGCCCGGCGGCTGGGCGACATGGTCACCCGGCTGATGGAATATTCCTACGGCCACACCAGCGAGCTGCGGTTCGAGCGGGTGGACACGGCGGACCTGCTGGACCGGGTGCGGGCCATCAGCGCGCCCATCTGCGTGAAGAACCAGAACAAGGTGCGGGTGAGCTCTGCCTGCAGCGAGAAGGCCCACGGCAGCTTCGAGATGCTGCTGCAGGTGTTTCTCAATCTGGTCATCAACGCCAACCGCCACACCAAAAACGACACCATCACCCTGAGTGCCGGTGCCGGAGAGGACGGATTCATCCTCTTTCAGGTGGCGGATACCGGCAGCGGCATCGCCCCGGCGGACCTGCCCCGCATCTTTGAACAGGGTTATAGCGGCAGCGGCAGCACCGGCCTGGGGCTGACCATCTGCCGGGAGGCAGTGGAGGCCCACGGCGGCCGCATCTGGGTGGAGCGCACCGGCCCCAAGGGCACGACCATCACCTTCACCGTGAAAAAGGAGGAAGAGCAGTGAGTACCATCCTGCTGGTGGAGGACAACCCCCACATTATGAAGATCAACGCCCAGCTGCTGACCCTGCGGGGCTACCAGGTGCTGCAGGCGGAAACCGCGGCCCAGGCCCGGGAGCAGCTGCGCTGGCACCCGGTGGACCTGATCGTGCTGGACATCCTGCTGCCGGACGGCAGCGGCCTGGAGCTGTGCCGGGAATTGAAGGCCCAGCGGCCCATTCCCATTTTGTTCCTCACCGCCCTGGGCGAAAACCAGGACGTGGTGGAGGGCCTGCGGGCCGGCGGCGACGACTATCTGGCCAAGCCCTATGACCTGGAGGTGCTGGTGGCGCGCATCGAGGCCCGGCTGCGGGCCGCCGAGGAGGTGCGCCTCTACTTCGGCTACGGCGGCCTCAAGCTGGACCTGCTCACCATGACCGGCCATGTGAACGGCAAGGACATCCAGCTCACTCAGAAGGAGTTCACCGCCCTGCTGCTGCTGGCCCGCGCCGCCGAGCGCAAGGTCAGCCAGGAGGAGCTGATGGAGGCGCTGTGGGGCCTGGACGCCCACGCCGAGAGCCGCGCCCTCTGGACCCTGATCTCCCGCCTGCGCAAAAAGCTGAACAGCCAGGAGTCCCGGCTGGAGATTTCGTCGCTGCGGGGCGGCGGCTATTTGCTGGAACAGCTTTAAGATTTGTATTTTAAAACGGCGAGCCTTACAATGCGGTAAGGTTCGCCGTTTTTTTGCCGTTTTGTGTGCAAAAGGCTCAGCGCAGATAATGATAAGGCTCTCGGCCGTAGCGGATGACCAGCGCCGCCGCGATCAGGAAGGTCAGGCCCTCCGCCACCGGAATCGCCAGCCAGATGCCGTCCAGCCCCAGCAGCCGGGGCAGCAGTAAAATGCTGCCCACCACGAACACCAGCGTGCGCAGAAACGAGATCAGCGCGCTCACCGCCCCGTTGGACAGAGCTGTGAACAGGGAGGAGGAAAAGATGTTGAACCCGGCGAACAAAAAGTTCCACAGAAATACCCAGAAGCCGTGGAGCGCCAGCTCGAACACCGCCCCGCCCGGCGGGGTGAACAGACCGATCAGCGGCCGGGCAAAGAGCATCGCCGCCGCCATCATGGCCGCCATGATCAGTCCGATGGCCCCCAGGCAGTAACGGAACAGCCGCTGTAAATATCGGGTGTTGCCGCTGCCGAAGTGGTAGCTGATCACCGGGGCGGCACTGGTGGCAAAGCCCATGGACACCGCCGTGTACACGAACTGGGCGTACAGCACGATGGTCATGGCGGCCAGACCGTCCTCCCCGGCCAGCGCCAGCATGGACAGATTGAACAGCAGGGTGGTCACCGAGATGGCCAGGTTGGAGACCATCTCTGAGGACCCGTTGCCCATGGCCAGCGCCAGCATGCCCGGGTCCCACCGGGGGCGGCGAAAGCGCAGAGTGCTCCGGTCCTTTAAAAAGTAGAAGAGGGGGAAGAGCCCGCCCAGAATCCGACCGCTCACCGTGCCCAGGGCCGCGCCGGTCATGCCCAGATCCAGTACCCCGATCAGCAGCCAGTCCAGCACCAGATTCAGCACGCCGCTGCTCACCGTCAGCCACAGGGCAATACGTCCCCGCCCGGCGGTGATGAACAGCGCCTGGTACATCACCTGAATCACCGTGAAGAAGGCCGACCCGAACAGGATGCGCCCGTATTCCACACAGTAGGGCAGCAGCCGGTCGCTGGCGCCCAGCAGCCGCACCAGCGGCTCCAGAAATACCAGGCCCAGCACGCTCAGCGCCGCGCCCAGAACCCCCGCCGCCAGGGTGGCCAGGGTCAGATCCTGATCGGCGGCCTTCGCCTCACCCTGGCCCAGCTTGCGCCCCACGATGGCGCTGGTGCCGGTGCCGAACATGATGCCCACGCCAAAGGCCAGCGTGTCCAGCGGAAGCACGATGTTGATGGCCGAAAGCCCGTCGCTGCCCACAAACCGGGATACGAACACCCCGTCCACCGCCGTGTACAGCGACGATACCACCAGCATGGCCACCGCCGGCACCGAGAAGGCCAGCAGCCGCCAGAAGCTGAATTCCTGCGAAATTGCCCGTTTCATAAAAGGACTCCTTGCGTTGTGATGGAAACCATTGTAAACTATGGTGTAACCCACGAGTCAAGAGACTTTTACATTCTTTTGCCGCACCGGCCAAGGGAGAATTTTATGAAAAATTATTATAAAATCAGCGAGTTTGCCGCCCTGTGCGGCCTCAGCCGGGATACCCTGCTCCACTACGATCACACCGGCGTCTTAAAGCCCGCCTTTGTGGCCCCCAGCGGCTATCGTTACTATACCCTGAGTCAGTTCACCACCGTGGACCTGATCGCTGTTCTGAAGGCCAGCGGGACCCCGCTGAGCGAGATCAGGCGCTATCTGCAGAACGCCGACGTGCCCACCGGCATCCGGCTGCTGGAAGGCAAGGTGCAGGACCTGCGGGCCCGCCGGGCCGAGATCGACCGGATGATCCAGTCGCTGGAGCAGACGCTGGATGCCATGCGGGAGGGCGAGGAGAGCGTCTGCGGCCGCCTGAGTCTGACCCGGCAGCGCGAGCGGTACCTGATCGCCACCCCCACCGGCTACCGCACCCCGCCCACCGAGCGCCAGTTCGCCCGCGCCATGCAGGCCCATTTTGCGGAGTGTGAGCAGTGCGGCCTGGGAACCGGCTTCCAGGCCGGGGAGATCATCCCCCGGGAAAGAGCGCTGCAGGGCCGCTTTCTGGAGGCCTATTATTTCAGCCCGTTGCCCGGCCCGGTGGAGCATCCCCACCTGTGGACCTGCCCTGCCGGGACCTGGGCGGTGTATTACTACCAGGGCGGCTACGACGAGCTGCCCACCGCCTACGCCCTCTTTCTGGAGGAGCTGGCCCGCCGGGGGCTGCATCTGGCGGGGGACGTGTACGAACAGGACGTGATCAATTATCTCTCGGTCACCGACCCGGCCCGCTATGTGCTGCGGCTGTCGGCTCCGGTGGAGGAGTGAAACGGCCGGCGGGGGCCCTAACTCAGCCAAAAGGAAAAAAGCACAGAAAAAGGCGGCTGCCTTTCCCGGTTTGGGAAGGCAGCCGCCTTTTGGTTTTGCAGTTTTGTTGAAGCGCTTTTGGGGAAAACGCCGGAAGGTCAGCGGCTTACAGGTCGCTGAACAGGTCTTCCTTGTAAACGCTCGCCTCGATCAGTGCCCGGAAGCTGGCCACAACGAAGTCCTTGTCCTCCTTGTAGGTCACTCCGAACCACTTGTCGTCGGTCTTCAGCACCTTCACCGACACCGCGCTGCGCTTGAGCAGCTGGTCGATGTAGATGGGCAGCAGGTATTCGGCCTTCAGAATCTTGTCCTCCGGGGTGTTGGCGAAGAACTCCACAAAGCCCTTGTCCAGCAGGTCCATAAAGGCGGGAGTCAGGCCCCACATGTTCATGGAAACCAGAGAGTCCGCATCCACGGGCTTGCCCTCCACCTCGGCGCCGGTGGCGGTCTTCACGATGTTGGAGGTCTCCTCCACGTCGGTCAGATAGCCGCTTGCGTCCATGCGGCAGATGCCGCGGGTCACGCCGCCGTTCTCAGACAGGGTGTTCTTCAGCACAAAGCCTGCCATGCACAGCTCGCTGTCGCCGTGGTCCTGCACCAGGAAGTCGTGAATCTTCACGAAGGCTTCCTTGCCGTAGTAGTCGTCCGCGTTGATGACCACGAAGGGCTCGTTCAGCAGGCCCTTGCAGGCCAGAACCGCCTGGCCGGTGCCCCAGGGCTTGGTGCGGTCTGCGGGCAGAGACACGCCTGCGGGCAGATCTTCCTTCTCCTGGTAGGCGTAGGCGATCTCCACGCCCAGACGGGCGCAGGTGGCGGCAATGCGGTCGCCGATCGCTTCGCGGAAGGCCTCGGCAATGTCGTGCCGGATGATAAAGACCACCTTGTTGAAGCCTGCCTCAATGGCGTCGTGAATGGAATAGTCCATGATGATCTCGCCGTGCAGGCCCACGGGCTCCAGCTGCTTGATGCCGCCGCCGAAACGGCTGCCGATGCCCGCCGCCATAATGACCAGGGCGGTCTGTTTGGTTTCGCTCATGATTTTCTCCTTCTGCATTCCGTTTACTTATTTTAATAGGAAAATGCGTTGCCGGGTTATCTAGATGACATGGTACACCATTTATGACACATTTGTCAATAAAATGCGCGATTTTTCCATGGAATGACCAAGAGAAATTCCCGGCAAAAGGGGCAGAGCAGCGGTCCGGACGCACAAATAAGCAAAAAAGCCGGGCAATGAAGCCAAAAAACGAGCCATGGGAACGAGGGGAAAAGGGGAGATTTCCAGCAGAAAAATCAATATTATTCGCATTTCTTCCGGCTTTTTTACCAATTAGACGAATCTTCAGCCAATTCCACCGTTTTCGTTGAAAAAAGATGCAAATTGCGTTATGATTAAAATACTGGTGTATAACATAGATAAAATCCGCTTTCCTTTTACGGTAAAGCGGAAACGACACGGCAATTTTCAGCGCAGCACCCGCAACATAGGGGGAGATGCAGCGGCTGCGTTTGCCGGGGCAACTGCGAGGGCGAGGCAAAATGGCCCATCGCAGCCGTTCCGTCACGCGCAAACGAAAACCGCCAACGCAAAATCCCCCTGGGCAGCCCGGCCGCCCGGGGTGTTTTGCGTGGATGAAAATAGGGGAGCGTTAAAAATTCCAGGGGGAGAAGAACGGCGATGAAGGTCAAAAAGAAATATGTATCGATCCGCAGGATCATGAAGCAGCATCGCATTCCGCTGACCGGTGCCCAGCGGCGGTATCTGCGGCAGAAGCGGTGCTTTGATGTGGTGATCGCGGCCATGGCGCTGGTGGTGCTGGCGGTGCCCTTTGCGGTGGTGGCACTGCTGCAGAAGCTGAGCAGCCCCACCGAGCCGGTGTTCTTCCGCCAGAAGCGGGTGGGCCAGGGCAGCCACGTGTTCTATATTACAAAATTCCGTACCATGAAGAGCACCGCGCCCAAATACTCGGCCACCGGCGAGCTGCAGAACGCCGACGCCTATATCTCCAAGCTGGGGCGCTTTTTGCGGGATACCAGCATTGATGAGCTGCCGCAGCTGTTCAATGTTCTTACAGGCGACATGAGCCTGATCGGGCCCCGGCCCCTGATCCGACAGGAGCGCAGCGTGCATTTTCTGCGCCGGTACTACGGGGTGGACCAGCTGAAGCCGGGCATCACGGGCTGGGCGCAGATCAATGGCCGCGACCTGCTGAGCGATTATGACAAGGTGTTCTACGACCGGGAGTACTTAAAAAACGTGAGCATGGCCTTTGACGCGAAGGTGTTTTTCGACAGTGTGCTGAAGGTGCTGGGCCGTCAGGACATCCAGGAAGGCGTGCGGGCGCATCATCACCGGGACGAAGTGCGCCGCTACCAGCAGGAGCAGCTGGCCGAAGAGAAGGTGGAGCAGCGTGAATTCGTGCAGTTCCAGCAGGAGGCCCAGATGGTGCGCGAGCACCGCCGGGCGATGTGAATTATAAATGTATAAGGGTGGAGAGGAATGAGCCAGTTACAAAAAGAGCGCAAGGTGATTTTTGTAGCCAACACCGCGCGTTTCTTTGTGATGTTCGAGCAAAACAACATCAAATTGTTGCAATCTATGGGTTACGAGGTCCATTGTGCCAGTAATTTTGAGCAGGAAAGGGATGTGGACGCAAAATCCATCCTGGAAAAATTGAATGTAACGATCCACCAGATCGATATCGCTCGTTCGCCTTTTTCGGTGCGCAACCTGAATGCGTACCGGCAGTTGAAGGCGTTGATGCAGCGGGAACAGTTCGATCTGGTGGATTGCCATACGCCCATGGGAGGTGTGTTGGCGCGGCTGGCTGCCAAAGCAACCAAAACAGCGCCGGTACTGTACACCGCTCATGGGTTTCATTTCTATAAGGGATGCCCGCTGCAGAACCGACTGATCTACGAAACCATCGAGCGGTGGCTGGCGCGCTATACCGATGGGTTGATTACTATTAACGAAGAGGATTATCAGGCAGCCAAGACGTTCCGCCTTCGGGGTGAAGCCTATAAGATTCCCGGTGTGGGCATCGATGTGAAGGGGATTCATGACCTGAAAGTGGACCGTATCCAGAAGCGCCGGGAATTGGGTGTGCCGGAAGATGCATTCGTGATGCTTTCGGTGGGGGATTTGAACGCCAACAAAAACCACTCCACTGCAATCAAAGCGTTTGCGAAGGCGGATATCCCCAACTCTTATTACCTGATTTGCGGAGAGGGCGAGCTGCGGAACGAGTTAAACAGTCTGTCAGAAAAATTAGGAGTAAGCCAGTATGTTCATTTGCTAGGATTCCGAAATGATGTGCGCGAGATTTTAAAGGCAAGCGACTTGTTTGTCTTTCCCTCCTTCCGCGAAGGACTTTCGGTAGCACTTTTGGAAGCGGTATCGGCTGGTGTGACATGTATTGCCAGCAATATTCGGGGCAATGTGGATTTGTTGGAGCAAAGCCGGTTGTTCCCTCCGGCGGATGAGGAAAAAATTGCAGATATTATGCGGAAGAGCGTTGGACAAAAACAAGCGCCAAACCAAAAAGCTTACGAGGAATTCGATAAAACAGAGGTGGAAAAACGCATGGAAAATATTTATGGATGTGTGAATGGCACCTCTGTTGAAACGGTAGGGATTTAAACGGAAGGAAACCATATGCGTATTTTGCATTTGTTAAAGTCAGATAAATTTTCCGGGGCTGAAAATGTAGTGCTTACAATCATGAATCTTTTCCTGGAAGAGGAAATGATTTATGCGTCGCCAGATGGCCCGATCCGCAAGGTGGTGGAGGAGGCTGGCCACCGTTTTTATGCACTGGAATCCAGCAAGATGGGCTCAGTGAAAAAAGCGATTACAGAATTAAAGCCGGATGTTATTCACGCGCATGATTTTAATATGGCGACGAATGCGGCCTGGGCTGCCGGCAAAACTCCCGTCATTGCACACCTGCACAACAATCCGCCCTGGCTTGGGAAAATCCATCCCAAGAGTATGATGTTTGCGTTGGCATTGCCGCGCATTCAACAGGTTATCAGCGTTTCGGAATCCGTTCAAAAGGAATACTTGTTTGGATGGCTTATGAACGGAAAAAATACCGTTCTTGGGAATTTTGTGGATGTGGAAAGGGTTCGCCGGATGGCGCAGGAACCTTGTACATGCGGCGATGTGGATCTTGTGTTTTTGGGAAGATTGTCAGCTCCGAAACGACCGCTGTTATTTTGCGAAATTGTAAAACAGGTAAAAGAAAAGATTCCTGGTGTTACAGCTCGTATGATTGGTGATGGCGAGCTTGCTGGAGAAGTGAGAAGTTATCTCAGCGAAAATGATTTACAGGACACAATTGAGCTGGTTGGATTTCAATCGAATCCGTATACCTATTTAAAATGTGGGAAAATCATGGTTATGCCTTCTGCATGGGAAGGGTTTGGTTTGGCGGCTGTGGAAGCACTTTCGCTGGGACTTCCTGTTCTGTGCAGTGGTGTTGGTGGATTGAAAAATATTGTCAATGAGTCCTGTGGGGGAATTTGTTCAGAAAAAAGTCAGTATGAAGAAAGCATTTTCAAACTGCTAAATGGTGAAGTTGACTGGGATCAAATAAAGAAAAATTGCTGCGTAAGAGCAAACGTGTTTTCGGATAAACAGTCCTATAAAGAAATTTTGAAAAAAGTATACAGTGGAGCGCTAACATGAAAAAAATAAGAATTACTACAACTTTTGAGGCGATCAATTATGGTGCTGTTTTGCAAACGTTTGCGCTTCAGCAAGTGGTTTCTGAGTTGTGCCCCAATGCCGATGTGAAAGTGGTTAATTACCGGCCATTGTTCACAAGCAAGGATTTAAAAATCGTTCGTACACAGATTGGAAGTGGAATTAAAAAAATATTGCATGCCTTGGTAGACCTTTCTGCTTATAAGATCAGAAAAAACAGATTAAATGCTTTTAAAGAATTTCGCGATGAATATTTGAATCTTACGGAGTTCTATACCGAAGCACAGCTTATTGAGAAGGCGATGCCGGTGGACTGTGCAATCAGCGGAAGTGATCAAATTTGGAATCCCAATATTACAGATGGAGTTCCTAACCCGATCTACTTTTTACAATTTGCACCGGAGAATTGCAAGAAAGTGGCGTATGCTTCAAGTATGGGAGAATACAAGCTTACCGAGCCGCATCGAGAAAAAGTGTTAAGCTATCTGAACGGATTTGATTACCTTTCCGTACGTGAGGCTACTAGTGCGAAGCTTTTGCAGGAAGCAATGGGGCGTGAAGTCAAAACTGTATTGGACCCTACATTGCTTCTGACAGCGGAGGAATGGTCAAAATATTTGAAAATTGACTATGACACAAAAGAAAACTATGTGTTTGTAATGTCTGCGGCAAATCGAAGCGCAACCCAAAAACTGATCAAACTGGCAAAATCTGTTGCGGAGCAGAAAAAGGCTCGGCTCATAATTGTGGGTAGCGAATTGCCGGTAGAGGGAGCAACGGTGCTGCGTGATGCCTCTCCGCAAAAAGTGGTCGAACTGATTGCCAATGCGGCGGTTGTAGTTACGAATTCTTTCCACGGAACTGTTTTTGCGGTTAATTTCGGCAAGAATTTGATTAGTGTAAATGACTTTATTCGTCCGGGACGAAAGGTGGATTTTCTGAAACAGGTTGGCTTGTATTCGCATTATAGAGAAAATCTGGAGGAGCCAATCGAAGAGAAGGACTGGGTACCGGACTATACATATGCCCGGCCGAAGCTTGAAGAACTGCGCCAAGCCAGTATGGAATATTTGTGCCAGGCATTGAATGAGTTTAGATAAAAGGAGAATATCATGCTGGATTTCAGCCATGAAGAACGATGCTATCACTGTGGTGCATGTGCACAGAAGTGCCCGACAGGAGCCATTCAAATGGAAATGGGAAACGATGGCTTTTTATACCCGGAGATAGATGAGGAAAAGTGCATCCACTGTGGAGCGTGTGATCGGGTTTGCCCCCATTTAAACTGGGAACAGAAGATGCCTCAGCTAGAAGACAGAACTTGCTTTGCGGCGGCTTCAACGATCAATGAACAATATAAAAGCGCGTCGGGAGGTGTTTTTTACTCGCTGGCGCGATACTTCCTTCAGCAAGGTGGATATGTAGCGGGATGTGTATGGGATGATACCCTAACGGCTCGGCATATTGTTACAAACCGACTGGACGAAGTGGAACGTATGCGCGGAAGCAAATATGTGTGGAGCGATACAACCGAAGTTTTCCGTGAGATCAGCGATTTATTGAAACGCGGGGAAAAGGTGTTGTTTACGGGAACACCCTGCCAAGTTGCAGCTGCAAATAATTATTTTGGAAAGAAGGAAAATCTGCTTACCTGCGGAATATTCTGCCATGGAAATACATCTCCTCAAATGTTTGCATTGTGGAAAAAGGACATGGAAGCAAAGCATGGGAAAATAGAAAATGTTATTTTTAGGTATCATGGTCTGGATGGAAATGACAATGCAGTACAGATAACATTTCAGAGCGGGAAAAAAGTACGGCAGGAAATTAATGAAAACAGGTATCTTAGGGGGTTCTTTGAAAACTATTTTGGTTCTCAAACATGCAATGATGGGAACTGCCAGTATAAAGGGGACAACTTGCCTGGGGACATATTGATTGGCGATTTTTGGGGGTATAAAGGGGACGACATAGGTAAATTGACGTCAGCTGTTATTTGTGGAGATAAAGGGCAAGATATATTGAAACAAATATGCTTGGCTGATTCGTTAAAATTGGAGCAGTCCTTAAAAAAGGATATTGAAGCGGAAAATCCCTATCTTTTCAAGGGTAGAAAGCCTAATTGCAAACGAAAAGAATTCATTACAATAGCGAATGAAAGAGGATATTTAGCAGCTTATAAAAAATTGGGAACAATGTCATGGTATAAGGCTTTGATTTATGCCTTGAAGCTCAAAAGAATAATTAAAAGGTAGTGTGAAAGAAATGAAAGAAAATCTTTCAACTATGCCAAAAGTATGTGTGCTTTTGTCGACTTATAATGGCGAAAAATATCTTTCCGAGCAAATTGAAAGCATTCTCAAACAAGAGAATGTGTATGTGATTTTGTGCGTACGGGACGACGGATCTACAGATTCAACAATAGAGATATTGGAAAAATATCAAAAGGAATATCCCGATCAAATACATATTGAGATGTCAAAGAATATCGGATGGCAAAAAAGCTATTTTGAATTGATGAAAAATGCCAAAGAAGCTGATTACTATGCTTTTTCGGATCAAGATGATGTATGGATGCCTGCAAAATTGATTCGGGCAGTGGAGTTCTTAAAGAGAGAAGAAAATCCAGTTTGCCTTTATGCTGGAAATGTTTGGGTTACAGATGAAAAGCTTGCAGTATCCAGAAGCTTTTCGCCCCTTGGCGTAAATATGTTTGACCGGCCAATTGAGCAAATTATGACTCAATCAGGGCTTGCTGGTGGGTTGACCTTTGTATTTACGCCAAAAGCTTTGGAGTTGATTAAAAAGCTGTATCCTGGTGGAGTATGTGGCCATGATTCATGGGCTTTTCGGACATGCCTTTATTTGGGAAAAGTAGTGTATGACGATAAACCTATGGTGTATTATCGGCAACATGGAAAAAATGCTATTGGTTCAGCCAGAGGAATAAAGTGGTGGATTGTAAACAAGAAAAAGGCAATTTTCTCGAAAAAGTATCCGCAACAGAGCGAAGTGGCAAAGAAATTTCTGATGACTTTTCCGAATGAGTTAAGAAAAAACACGAGAGCATATAATTTGCTTTGTGTTATAAGCCAGTATCCAGATACATTGTTGGGAAAAATCAAATTGATAGGGTATCCTCAAGTTAAAAGAATGAACAGGAAGGAAAATTTAATGTTGCGCATAAAAATACTACTGGGCAAATTCTAAGCAATTTATGTATTATATTGTGAAGGGAATGTTATGGCAGTATTATTCTTGAGTATAGCTTTATTTGGATGGATATGTTTGACACTTCGGATGGTTAAACATATAAGTGCACCACCCATAATTATAGGACTTGTTTTTTTAGTATCTTACATATTAATTGTGTTTGCATACGGTGAAAGCGAATCGAATGAATGGTTTTATTCGTGCTATTTTTTTGCGGTGATTTTCTTTTCTGTAGGATTTTTTATTCCGCTGATCGGGAAGAAGTTGGCCAATACTCCAATGCAGAGTGATGTGTATTTTTCCACATCTTTTTTTTGGATTATATGGATGGCAGAATTTTCTTTTTCAATGGTTCAGCTTTGGAAAATGTTGATATCTGCGAGAGGGTCAGCATATAATATTTGGTCGGCAATTAAGCTTAATTATCAAGCTGGTGCATTTGCAAGCTTCTTCTTTTTGTTTGAAACGGTTTTCTTTTTTGTTAATGTTGGGATATTTTTTGTTAACAGATCAAAGAGAAACGGATTTAGAGCAATTATGAGTGCAATTCCGTTGGTCCCACATGTTCTCAGTTCTCACCGAGGCGTTTGGTTCATGCTTGCGATTACGCTGGTCTTTATGTTTTTGTTTGCCTATAGGCCGGATAATATCAGAGTAATAAAAATTGGATTAGCTGCTTTTATTGGATTAGCGATTGTTATTGTTATAAGTTCTTTTTGGAAATACGGGAAGTGGTATGATAACCCGAAAGAGTTAATGCAATATGTATTAAATTCCTACTTTTCATCTCCGTTTGTAGCATTTAAACAATATATGCAAAGCGGACCTGAATTGAAGATGGGAGGAAATACATTCCGGTTTTTTATTGCTGTTCTTCATCAGTTGGGGTGGGGGACTCAGCCAGTTGATATTGTTCAACCATTTGTTTCGGTTTATGGATATCCTACTAATGTGTACACAGGTCTATATTACTATGCCGCTGATTTCGGCATGTGGTGGGCGTATGTCATAGAACTTTGTTTGGGATTTTTTTATGGAATACTTTATGTGAAGACGTTTAATGGAAAAAAAATCAACCTGTTATGCTTGGTGGGCTTGTCGATGCTCATGTATCCGCTGGTTAACCAATTTTTTGATGATAAGTATTTTAGCATTCTGGCTGAATGGCTTAAGTATTTTATTGTACTGATTTTATTGACACAGAAGTGCTTTGTGAAGAGCCAAGGAGAAAAGGATGAAAAGCGTATTTAAAAGCTTCACATATACATTCGTCTCTAATGTTGTTTCATTTATCATTTCTGCAATTGTTACTTTTTTCGTTCCTAAACAGTTGGGAATAGAGAGTTATGGCTATTTTCAACTATATTTGTTCTATATAAGTTATACTGGATTTTTACATTTTGGCTGGGCAGATGGCATATTTCTACGCTATGGCGGAGAATATTACGATAAGCTGGACAAGTCGAAATTCAGCGGTCAGTTTTGGCTGTACAGTGGAGTTGAAGTAGCGTTCGGCTTACTGATTTGTTTAGCGGGTTTCACATTGGCTTCACCGCAAGACAAAGCGATTGTTTTAGCGCTTACTGGTATTTCTGTATTCCTTGTATTGCCGCGAACTTTGCTGCAATATATATTGCAATGTACGAACCGCATCAAGGAATATGCGACCCTCACGGTTCTGGAAAAAGTAATTTACATCACGGCGGTGGTGCTGTCTCTACTTGCCGGAACGCACAGCTTCATCCCTATGATTTTGGCGGACCTTCTGGGCAAAGGTTGCGCTCTGTTGTATAGCATTTATCAGTGCCGGGATATCCTTTCCACAAAGCCTGCCGGGCTGCAAGTTTCTCTGAAAGAGGCGTGGGCGAATATCTCTGTCGGCATAAAGCTGATGTTCGCCAATATTGCCAGCATGCTGATTATTGGCTTTGTGCGGCTGTCCATTGAGAACCAATGGGATGTGGCTACCTTCGGCAAGGTGTCGCTCACTATGTCGGTTTCCAACCTGCTCATGGTATTCATCCGGGCGGTTGCTTTGGTCATGTTTCCCATGCTGCGGCGTACCAATTCGGACAAGCTTTCCGGCATTTACAACACCATGCGCACCTGCCTGATGATCCCTCTGCTGGGAATGCTGATTTTCTATTATCCTGCAAAGGTGATCCTCTCTGCCTGGCTGCCCCAGTATGCGGACAGTTTGGTCTACATGGCGCTGCTGTTCCCCATGTGCGTGTTTGAGAGCAAGATGAGTATGCTCATTGAAACCTACATGAAGACTCTCCGCAAGGAGAAATGGCTGCTTCTGGTCAACGTGACCACCGTGTCGCTCAGTGTGGTTATTACGCTGATCACCACTTACTGGCTGCACAATCTGGACCTGGCGGTCGCGTCCATCGTGTTCCTGCTAGCGTTCCGTTGCGTGTTTGCCGAGCTGCTGCTTTCCACCGTGTTGGATGTGAATGTGAAAACCGACATTGTGCTGGAGCTTGCCCTCACGATCGTCTTCGTCGGGGCCAGCTGGTTTGTGGGCGGTATTGCGGGTCTTGCCATCTATGCGGTGGCATACCTGGTTTATCTGTTTATCAAACGGAACGATGTGGCTTTTGTACTGAATACTGCGCTGCGTATGGTTCGCCGCGCATAACAAAAAGGAGCACCCGCCCGGGGTGCTCCTTTTTTCTATCAAAATCCCTCACATCTTCGCCAAAAACGCTTCCAGCTGCTGCAGCTGGGCCGTCACCGAGGTCGGGCCGGTGCCGCCTTCGCTGGTGCGCCGCGCCACGCAGGCTTTTAGGTCAATTGCCTCGTATACATCCGCGTCGAACAGCTCGCTCAGGCCTTGGTATTCCTCCAGGCTCACCTCCTCCAGCACCTTGCCCTCCGCGATGCATTTCGCCACCAGCTGGCCCGTCAGCTTGTAGGCGCTGCGGAAGGGCATCCCCTTGCAGGTCAGGTAATCCGCCAGGTCGGTGGCGTTGATGAAGCCCTTCTGCGCCGCCGCGTACATGTTCGCCTTCAGCGGCTTCATGGTGCGCACCATCGGCGCGAACACTCCAAGGCACTGGCTCACCGTGTCGATGGCGTCGAAGATGGCCTCCTTGTCCTCCTGCATGTCCTTGTTGTAGGCCAGCGGCAGGCCCTTCAGCATGGTCAGTGTGCCCATTAAATCGCCGTACACCCGGCCCGTCTTGCCGCGCACCAGCTCCGCCATGTCCGGGTTTTTCTTCTGGGGCATGATGCTGGACCCGGTGGTGAAGCCGTCGTCCAGCTCCACAAATTTGAACTCCCAGCTGGACCAGAGGATGATCTCCTCCGAAAAGCGGGAAAGATGCATCATCACAAGGGCCAGCGCGCTCAGAATCTCCACGCAGAAGTCCCGGTCGGATACGCCGTCCATGCTGTTCTGGCACACGCCGTCGAAGCCCAGCGCCGCGGCGGTCATGGCCCGGTCGGTGTCGTAAGTGGTGCCCGCCAGCGCACAGCAGCCCAGGGGGCTGTAGTTCATGCGGGCCACCGCGTCCTGCAGACGGGTCACGTCCCGCTGCAGCATGGCCGCCCAGGCCAGCAGGTGATGGGCAAAGCACACCGGCTGCGCCCGCTGCAGATGGGTGTAGCCGGGCATGATGGCATCCTGATTGGCCTTGGCCTGCTCATAAATGGCCTCCAGCAGCGCTTTGATCTGGCCCTGCAGCGAGGCGCAGGCGTCCCGCAGATAGAGCCGCAGGTCGGTGGCCACCTGGTCGTTCCGGCTGCGGGCGGTGTGCAGCCGCTTGCCCGCGTCCCCGATGCGTTTGGTCAATTCCGCCTCCACGAACATGTGGATGTCCTCGGCGGTGGGGTCGATGGCCAGCGCGCCGCTGTTCAGGTCAGCCAAAATGCCCTCCAGCCCGGTGGTGATGGCAGCCAGGTCCGCCCCGCTCAGGATGCCCTTGGCCGCCAGCATGGCCGCGTGGGCCAGCGAGCCGGTGATGTCCTGCCGGTACATGCGGCAGTCGATGTGGATGGACGAGTTGAAGTCGTCCGCGATTTTACTGGTGGCGGCCTGTGCCCGCCCTGCCCAAAGTTTTTCCATAGCTCGTCAGCGCCCGTGGGGGCGTTCCTCCTTTTGTGTTGCGTGTGGATTGAAAAAGCGGCGGGCGAAAATGCCCGCCGCGTCGGCTTGTTTTGAGATGCGGCGCTCACAGCACCTTTTCCAGAAATGCCTTGGCCCGGTCGGTGGCGGGCTGGCGGAAGAACTGGTCGGGGGTGGTGTCCTCCAGGATCTGGCCGTCGTCAATGAAGCAGATTCGGTCGGATACCTCCCGGGCAAAGCCCATTTCGTGGGTGACCAGCGCCATGGTGATGCCGGTGTGGGCCAGGCCCTTGATGACCTCCAGCACCTCCTTGACCATTTCCGGGTCCAGGGCGCTGGTGGGCTCGTCGAACAGCATGATCTGGGGCTCCATGGCCAGGGCGCGGGCAATGGCGATGCGCTGCTTCTGGCCGCCGGAAAGCTTGTTAGGGTAGGCGTCCGCCTTTTCGGTCAGGCCCACCAGCTCCAGCAGCTTCATGGCCTTGGCCTGGGCCTCCTCCTTGGAGACCTTCGCCACGTGGGTGGGGGCGTAGATCATGTTTTCCATCACGGTCATGTGAGGGAACAGATTGAAGTGCTGGAACACCATACCGATGTTCCGGCGCACCTTCTGGATGTCCGCCTTGGGGTCGGTGATGTTCACGCCGTCCACGGTCACGGTGCCGCTGGTGGGCATTTCCAGCCCGTTGATGCACCGCAGGATGGTGGATTTGCCGGAGCCGGAGGGGCCGATCAGGGTGACCACCTGGCCCTTGGGAATCTGCAGGTCGATGCCCTTGAGCACCTCCAGCTTGCCGAAGCTCTTATGTACCTTGTCAAACGAGATCACTGCGGTTCACCCACCTTTCCAGCCGGCTGGCAAAGGCCGACAGAATCATTACAAAGATATAGTAGATCACCGCGATCACCAGATAAGGCTCGAAGAAGCGGTAGGTCATTACCGTGATCTGATCGGCGGCGCGCAGCAGCTCCACCGCGCCCACGTAGCTGAGGATGGAGGTCTCCTTCAGCAGGGCCACCGCCTCGTTCACCAGGCTGGGCAGGATGTGCCGCACCGCCTGGGGCAGAATGATGTCCTTCATCATGTCCTTATAGCCCACGCCCAGCGACATGGCGGCCTCATACTGGCCCTTGTCGATGGCCTGGATGCCGCCGCGGAAGATTTCGGAGATATAGGCGGCGGAGTTCAGCGAGAAGGTGAGGATGCCGGACTGGGTGGCCGTGAAGGTGACGCCCAGCAGCTGAGGCAGGCCGAAGTGCACGATACACAGCTGCACCAGCAGGGGCGTGCCCCGGAAGATGGAGGTGTAGAACCGGCCGAACCAGACCAGCGGGGTGCATTTGCTGATCTTGATCAGCGAGAGCAGTACGCCCAGAACGAAGCCGCAGATCACGCAGATGAAGGTCATCTGCAGGGTGAGCAGGGCGCCGTGGTACAAAAACGGCCAGTATTGCCAGACGATTGAAAAATCCAGATTCATAGCAGTCAGTTCCCATTCAGTTGAGGGCAAAGAGCCGCGGTCAGTCCGCGATGAACTCCTCGCTCAGGTGGCTGGCGATGATGGAATCCAGCTCGCCGTTCTCCATCATCTCCTTCAGGGTGTTGTTGAAGGTCTCGTAGTAGGGGGAATCCTTGGGGAAGCCGATGGCGAAGCAGTCGTTGGGGTCCTTGTCCAGCAGGCTCATGGCCAGGCCGCTGTTCTCGCCCAGGTATTCCACCGCGCCGGCGCCGTCGATGATGCAGGCGTCCGCACGCTTGCTCTTCACTTCCTCAATGCAGGCGGGGCTGCCCTGGATGCCCACGGCGTTCACGCCCTCGATGCTCTCGGCCACCTGCTGGTAGTTGGTGCCGAACACATAGGCAACGGTCTTGCCCTGCAGGCTGTCCAGGGTGGGATAGCTGTCGGTATCACGGTAGACGATGGCGTTTCTGGGGTAGAAGAAGACCTCGGAGAAGTCCAGGGTCTGCTGACGCTCCTCGGTGGGGGCCATGCCGCCGCTGCAGAAGTCGATCTGACCGGCCTGGATGGCGGCGATCAGGCTCTTGAAGGGCATATCCTGGAACTCCACGGTACCGCCGTTCTTTTCCACCACGGCCTTCACGATGTCGATGTTCATGCCCACATAGGTCTTGGTGCCGTCCGCGGCCATCTCGATGGACTCAAAGGGCACGAAGGTGGCCGAGCAGCCCACCTTCACGGTCTTGCCCGCGAAGGGGGTTTCCGCGTCGGCGGTCTGGCTGGCGCTGGTGGAGGCGGAAGCGCTGGAGGTGGTGCTCTGAGCGGCGGAAGCGGAAGTGCTGCCGGAGGCTGCCGCGCCGGAAGAAGCGGCGCCGCCGGAACAGGCGCAGAGCGCGCCCGCCAGCAGGGCGGTCAGGATGCTTAATGCAATCTTTTTCATGGTATGATGTTCTCCTCTCGAATCGAATCCCTGTTGTGGGGCCCGGGGAAAGCTTTCCGGCGGGCCACTTTAGCACCATAGCACGGTGCAATGTATGAATGATAGCATAAATATTCATGACATGCAAGCCTTTTTTCAAAATTTTTCCGGGGAAGATCCGGGTGGAAAAATCCGCGCGATGCCGCAAAAGAGAAAGACGGCAATTCATATTAGATGTATATACATTGATTTTAATGGTGGGTTGGCGGAAAACTTTGCAGGAAAATGCGTGGAAATCGGTCTTGCTTTATCGGGCTGTTGTGCTATACTTAAAAAGCAGGCGCGGGAAGGCGGTCTGCGGTATTTTTGTGTATTTACTGATTTGGAGTGTGAATATATGCAATTTGAAGCGGACGGCAAAACCAACGGCCCGGGCATCCGCTGGCCCGGCGGGGCCCGTGTGGCGGTGATGCTCACCTTCGATTTCGACGCGGAGTTTCTGCGCATCTCCCGGGCCGAGAGCAAGGGCACCAAAATCGGCTTCACCGACCAGTCCCGGGGCGAGTACGGCCCCCACACCGGTCTGGCTCGCTGCTTGCAGGTGCTGGAGGACCACGGCGTGAAGGGCACCTTCTTTGTGCCCGGCGCGGTGGTGGAGCGG
Organism: Allofournierella sp. CML151; assembly: GCF_027853465.1. Classification (NCBI taxonomy): domain Bacteria; kingdom Bacillati; phylum Bacillota; class Clostridia; order Eubacteriales; family Oscillospiraceae; genus Allofournierella; species Allofournierella sp. CML151. Next base: position 104,594 of record NZ_JAPNNW010000008.1, read on the forward strand.
TACCCGGAGCAGGTGAAGCGGATTCACGCGGCGGGCCACGAGCTGGCGGCCCACGGCTATCTGCACGAGTCCCGGCGGGGCATTTCGGAAGAGGAGGAGCAGGCCATTCTGGAAAAGAGCGAGGCGCTGCTGGAATCCGTCACCGGCAAAAAGCCGGTGGGCCACCGGGGACCGGAGAGCATCATCCATCCCTTCACCCCGAAGCTGCTGCGCCAGCGGGGCTATCTGTACAGCTCCTCCATGAAGGACCGGGACTGGGCCTACCTGTGGCCGCAGGACGAGACCGGCCGGGCGCTGGTGGAGCTGCCCGGCGACGTGATGCTGGATGATTTCACCTATTATTACTTTACCTTCAGTGACCCGGCGGTGCGCAGCATGTATCCCAACCGGCAGGTGCTGGCGGACTGGTGCGCCGAGCTGGACGCGCTGGCCGCAGAGGGCGACAAGATTCTGGTGCTCAAGCTGCATCCGCAGATGATCGGCCGGTCCAGCCGGGCGGCCATGCTGGGGGATTTCATTGCCCACGCGAAGAGCCGGGGCGCCTGGATTGCCACCTGTGAAGAGGTGGCCCGCTATGTGCTGGAGTGGGAAGGGGGAGATGCGCAGTGAGCAGCAAGCTGTATGAGAACTGGCCGGGCAACCGGGATCTGAGCATCCGCTGGCCCGGCGGCAAGCGGATTGCGGTGATGCTGGGCTTTGACCTGGATGCCGAGACCATGTGGACCACCCGGGGCGACGGCAACGCCGACCACATCACAAACCTGTCCCGGGGGGCCTACGGCCCGGTGCAGGGGGTGCCCCGCCTGCTGGCCATGCTGGATGACTTCGGCCTGAAGGCCACCTTTTTTGTGCCCGGCGTGGTGGCGGACCAGTATCCCCAGGTGGTGAAGGAGATCGCCGCCCGGGGCCACGAGATCGGCTTCCACGGCTATTATCACGAGGAATTTTCCACCACCACCCGCGCCCAGGAGCAGGCCACCATGGAGCGGTGCGAGGCCCTGATCCGGGACCTGACCGGCCAGCAGATGGTGAGCCACCGGGCCCCCGGCGGGGTGATTCACGACTACACTGTGGACCTTTTGGTGGAGCGGGGCTATATTGCCAGCTCCAACTGGCGGGACAGCGACGGCCCCTTCCTGCACAGCGTGAACGGCAGGCCGGTACCGCTGGTGGAGGTGCCCAAGGATTCCATCTTTGACGATACCGCCTACGATTTCTATACCGACAGCGCCCCCGAGCGCTACGAGCTGAAATCCCCCGCCCAGATGCTGGAGATCTGGAAGGAGGAGTTCGATTTTCTGGCGGATGAAGGCCGGATGATCAACTTCGTGCTGCATCCCCAGTTCATCGGCCGGGCCAGCCGGGTGCAGATGTTGCGCACCCTGATCGGCTATATGATCAGCCGGGGTGCCTGGATTGACACCAACGCGGCGGTGGCCCGCCACGTGCTGGAGCAGCAGGGCCTGGCCTGACCGCTTCGGCAGCAGATTCCGAAACAACAATGCCCTCGCTTTTGGTAAAAATCCACAAAAGCGAGGGCATATTTTGTATGCGGGGCAAAATGTCAAACGATTGACATTTTGCCCCGCATCTTTTATCATGAGGGAGGAACAGGGGAGTTTCAGGTGCTCTGGCGGCAGATCAGCTCCACCGGGAAGACCCTTGCTTCCGGCGCACCGGCGCTTTCGCCGGCCACGATCCGATCCACTGCCCAGCGGCAGATGTCCTCCACCGGCTGGTGGATGGTGGTCAGGGGCGGGGTGGTCAGGCAGGCGAGGTCGGTGTCGTCGTAGCCCACCACCTTCATCCGGCCGGGCACCTCGATGCCCTGCTGGCTGCAATACTGCAGCACCTGGGCGGCAATGATATCGTTGGACGAGAACACCCCGTCCACCTCCGGGTGCTCCTGGAACAGCTGGTGGATCAGCGGCTCGTAGCGCATGGCGATGAAGTCCCGCTCGCTGGCGTCCACCATCACCGGAGGTTCGGCTCCCCGCTCGCGGCACACATCGCAGAAGCCCACCCAGCGCTTGTTGGCGTCCATCTCGATGCCCGCGCTGCCGCTGATGTAGGCAAGCTGACGGCAGCCCCGGTCCAGCAGATGCTCCGCCGCCAGGCGGCCGCCGGCGTAGTTGTCGGCGCAGGCGCTGGGCACCGAGTCCGCCAGGGTGCGGTCGATGGTGACCAGCGGCAGGTTGGCCAGGTTCACGTGCTCGGAAAGGTTCTGGGTGTGGCTGGCCAGAATGACCCCCGCCACCTTGTTGCTTTTCAGCATGTGGAAGTATTCCACCTCCTTGTGCACGTCCAGGTCGGACACGCACAAAAGCAGCTTGTAGCCGCTGGCGCACACATGCCGCTCCACACAGTCGATCACCGCGCCGAAGAAGAAGTTTTTCGCCGAGGGCACGATCAGCCCGATGAAGCTGCTCTTCTGCTTGATGAGCGACTGGGCCAGCTCGTTGGGGTGATAATCCAGCTCCTCCATGGCCGCCAGAATCTTGGCGCGGGTCTTTTCGCTCACGTTGACCCGGTTGTTCAGCATCCGGGAAATGGTGGTCACCGTCACGCCGGAAAGGCGCGCCACATCTTTTAAAGTTGCCATAGGACCGTTGCTCCTCTCGCCGCACAAATACTATATGCGTATTATCCCACAGCGGCGGGGGGGAAGTCAAACGGGCCTTTGCAGATATCCAAGGCAATGCCGGCTGACGGCTCAGGCGGCACTGCCCGAACAAGGTTTCATCCATTCCAAAGCGCAAAGGAGAACTTATTATGAACAACACGCTGCTGAACACCCTGAAGGCTGCCCGCGAGGGCTTGGCCGAGCGTCTGGATTCCATGACCCTGCCCGCCGAGATTCCCCACGGCGACATGCCCGGCGACAAGGTGCTGATCACCGAGAGCCACGTGGCCAAGGCAAAGACCATCCTGCCCGTTCTGGTGGACAAGATGATCGCCGCCCTGGAGAATAAGCCCCTGCAGCGGTGCGTGATCAGCGTGTGCGGCGGCTCCGGCGTGGGCAAGAGCGAGACCGCATCCCTGCTGGGCTGGTACCTGGGCCAGCTGGGCGCGAAGAGCTATATTCTGTCCGGCGACAACTACCCCCACCGTATCCCCGAGTACAACGACGCCGAGCGTCTGCGCGTGTTCCGGGACTTCGGCCTGAAGGGTCTGGTGGCCTCCGGCCTGCACACCGCTGAAATCAGCGAAACGCTCCACGAGCTGATGGAGGCGGACAAGGACGCGGACCCGGCTCTGTGCAGCGAGTACGGCTGGCTGAGCGTTTACCAGGCAGCGGGCCGCCGTGGCCTGAAGGGCTACCTGGGCACCCCGAGCGAGATCGACTTCGACCGGGTGAACGGCATCATCGCCCAGTTCCAGGCGGGCGCGGAGCACATCGCTCTGAAGCGGATGGGCCGCCGCCCCAGCGAGCTGTGGACCGAGACTGTGGACTTCTCCGCCACCAGCGTGCTGATCATCGAGTGGACCCACAGCAACAACGACAACCTGGCCGGTGTGGACCTGCCGGTGCTGCTGAACAGCACCCCCGCCGAGACCATGGCCCACCGCCGCGAGCGCAACCGGGACGGCAAGGTGGACAGCCCCTTCACCACCATGGTGCTGGAGATCGAGCAGGGCCTGCTGGCCTCTCAGGCCCACAAGGCGGCTGTGATTCTGTCCAAGAGCGGCGAGCTGCTCAGCTACGCCGACTACCAAGCCCTGATGGCCAACGCCTGAGCGGCGCGACAAGAGAGAAAGGGGAACAGAGCAATGGAAAACAAAACCGCACTTTCCGCCGGTGTGATGCTGAACGCCTACCCGGACAGCATGGGCGGCACCCTGGCCGACATCGTGGCCCTGCTGGGCCGGGGCGAGATGAAGGGCGCCTTCGACGCCTTCTACATCCTGCCCAGTATCTTCAACACCGATTTGGACCGGGGCTTCTCGGTGATCGACTACAATCTGAACGAGTGCTACGCCGGTCAGGCCGACCTGGACGCGCTGCGCAAATTGGGTATCGATCTGAAGTTCGATCTGATTCTGAACCACGCCTCGGTGCTGTCGCCCCAGTTCCAGGACCTGCTCAAAAACGGCGAGAACTCCCGCTATAAGGACTTCTTCATCAACTGGAACAAGTTCTGGGAAGGCCACGGCCAGATGACCCAGGAGGGCTACATCCAGCCGGATGCCGAGCTGATTCGGGATATGTTCTTCCGCAAGCCCGGCCTGCCCATCCTGATGGTGCGCATGCCGGACGGCAGCGAGGTGCCCTACTGGAACACCTTCTATCAGGAGGTGCGCTACCGCAAGGTGGACGCCAGCGAGCTGGTGGAGAGCTTGGGCATCCAGTACCAGGCGGCCAGCCGCATTGCGGACCTGGTGAACGCGGCGCTGGAGCGGGGCGAAAAGCCCGCCGCCATGGACTTCGGCGCATTCCAGGCCCACAAGGCCGCGGTGGTGGACCATCTGGAGAGCCGCCGCAGCTATCTGGGCCAGATGGATCTGAACGTGGCCTCCCCGCTGGTGTGGGAGTTCTACGACGAGACCCTGCGCAAGCTGGCGGACTACGGCGCAAAGATCATCCGTCTGGACGCCTTTGCCTATGCCCCCAAGACCCCCGGCGCAAAGAACTTCCTCAACGAGCCGGACACCTGGCAGATGCTGCAGCGGGTGGGCGGCATTGCCGAGAAATACGGCTTGAGCATCCTGCCCGAGATCCACGCCAGCTACGGGGAGAAGACCCACGAGAAGCTGTGCGAGGCGGGCTGCATGACCTACGACTTCTTCCTGCCCGGCCTGATTCTGGATGCCTTCGAGCACAAAAACTTTGAGTATCTGGTGCGCTGGATCGACGACATCCAGCAAAAGGGCATGCGTGTGGTGAACATGCTGGGCTGCCACGACGGCATCCCCCTGCTGGACCTGAAGGGCCTGCTGCCCGAGGAGCGCATCCTGGCCATGGTGGAGACCCTGAAGGGCCGTGGCGGCCTGGTAAAGGACCTGCACGGCGCGAAGAACATGTACTACCAGGTGAACTGCACCTACTACAGCGCCCTGGGCGAAAGCGACCGGAAGATGCTGATGGCCCGTGCCCTGCAGCTGTTCATGCCCGGCAAGCCCCAGGTATGGTACCTGGACCTGTTTGCGGGCAAAAACGATCTGGAGGCGGTGCGCCGCGGCGGCGGTGCAGGCCACAAGGAGATCAACCGCACCAACCTGAGCCTGGAGGAGGCGGTGGAGAAGCTGGAGCAGCCGGTGGTGCGCCGCCAGCTGGAGCTGCTGCGCCTGCGCAACAGCTGCCCCGCCTTCGGCTGGGATGCCAAGCTCACCGTGGAGAGCCCGGCTCCCGCTCAGCTGACCCTGCGCTGGGAGAAGGAGGGCCACACCGCTGCCCTGACCATGGACTTGGCCGCCGAGCGCTTTGCCATTGAGGTGGGCGAGAACGGCAAGACCGAAGTGGTCTTCCAGGAGGGCTGAGTCCCGCCGCATCAATTCCTGCTTTTTTCTCACCCTATCGTGCAATCATAAAAGGCCCGGGGCCGCGTGGTATTTTGCCACGCGGCCCCGGGTCTTTTGGTAAAGAGAGAAGAGGAAAGGGATGGTTTTTGCGGGTGGTAATCGATCAGCAGCCGGAGCCCTGATCGATCATGATGCGCAGAATCTCGCTGTCGGTCTCACGCATGCCGTCGGCGGCCATGCGGCCGATGCTGGCGATGGTCTGCTCCACATTGTCCTTCACCAGGCCCTCGCCCGCGCCGAAGGTGTTGCCGTCCAGCGACATCTCGTGGGCCAGAATGGCCGCGTCCACCGAGGTGGCGATTTTTGCGGCGCAGCTGCCCTTGGCGCCGTCGCACACGATGCCGGAGGCGTTGGCCAGGGTGTTGGTGATGGTGCGGCTGATGGCGTCGTAGTCGCCGCCGTGCAGGTAGGTGATGCCCGCGCCGCTGCCGCAGGCCGCGCAAACCGCGCCGCAGAAGGCGCTCAGACGGCCGATGCCGCGCTTTTGCAGCAGGGCGGTCAGGTTGCTCAGCACCAGCGCCCGGTACAGGGTCTCCTCGGTGGCGGCCAGGTACTTGGCATACACGATGATGGGCACCGAGCAGGTGATGCCCTGGTTGCCGCTGCCCGAGTTGATGACCACCGGCAGCACGCAGCCGCCCATGCGGGCGTCGCTGCCCGCGGCGGCCAGCGCACGGGCGCGCACACGCACGTCGCCGCCGTAGTGGCGCATCAGGGTGGCGCCCACCCGGCCGCCGTAGGCGTGGGTCATGCCCTCCTGGGCAATGCGGGTGTTGTATTCGATCTGCCGCTTGATGATGGGGCGAATGTCGTCCAGCTCAACGGTGTTGGCAAATTCCAGAATGTCCGCCAGGTTCAGTGCGTCCAGGTCGCCGTCGTCCTCGTCGGCCACCTCTTCCACTTCCTTGTAGAACAGGCGCTCGCCGTCCCGCTCGATGCGCACCACGTTGGTGTGCTCATCCCGGATTTCGGCCAGGGCGGTGTGGCTGTCGCCGGTGATCTCCACAATGATGTGCAGGCGGGAGGGGGTGTCCAGCAGCTCCACGGTGCAAACGCCCTGGGCCAGCATCTGGCGGGTGGCCTCCAGGTCGGCGGGGCCAACCTTGCTCAGCACCTCCAGGCCCAGCGAGGCGTTGCCCGCCAGCGCGCCCAGCACGGCGCTGGTGTCGATGCCGCGCATGTTGCCGGTGGTGGGCACGATCACGCCCTTGGCGTTCTTGATAATGTTGCCGCTGCATTTCACCACCAGGCGGCGGGGCTCCTCGCCCAGCACCTCGCGGGCCTTGGCAGCCGCCAGCGCGATGGCGATGGGCTCGGTGCAGCCCAGCGCGGGCACCAGCTCGCGGGTGAGGATTCGAACATAGGTATCGTAAACAGTACGGTCCAGCATTTTGTCTTGCGCTCCTTTTTATCGAGTGATCTGCATGCCGCAGGCGGCGCAGGTGTTGCCGCCCTTGTCCGCCCGGCCGGCCAGATCGGTGCGGCGGGCGTTGTAGAAAGCATACCCGCCGGAAAGATCATACACCTTTGCGCCCTTCTGCGCAAGGATGCGGGCGGCCACATAGCCCCGCAGGCCCACCTGGCAGGTCACATACACCGGCCGGGTCAGGTCGATCTCGTCCAGCCGCTGGCGCAGCTGGTTCAGCGGAATGTTCACAAAGCCGGGAATCTCGCCCAGTTCGGCCAGCTCCTCCGGGTTGCGCACGTCCAGCTTCACGGCGTCCTCCGGCAGGCTTTCCACGTCCTCGGCGTAGAACAGCTCCACATTGCCCTCCAAAAGGTTCTGGGCCACGAAGCCCGCCATGTTCACCGGGTCCTTCGCGCTGGAGAAGGGGGGCGCGTAGGCCAGCTCCATCTCCTCCAGGTCGTACACGGTCATGCCGAAGCGGATGGCGATGGCCAGCGCGTCGATGCGCTTGTCCACCCCTTCGCCGCCCACGATCTGAGCGCCCAGCACCCGGCCCTCGGGGCTGTAGAGCAGCTTCACGAACATCTGGGTGCCGCCCGGATAGTAGCCCGCGTGGCTGGCAGATACGGTGTAGCTCTTGCGGAAGGCGGTGCCTGCGGCGCGCAGGCTCTCTTCCTTTTCACCGGCGGCGGCCACGGTCATATCGAAGAACTTCATCACCGAGGTGCCGATGCTGCCCTTGTAGGCGGCTTTCTTGCCGCAGATCACGTCCGCCACGATGCGGGCCTGCTTGTTGGCGGGGCCTGCCAGGGGAATCACCTGCCGCGCGCCGCTCACCAGATTGGTCACGGTGGCCGCGTCGCCCAAAGCGTAGATGTCCGGCACGCTGGTGCGCAGCTGCTCGTCCACCAGGATCTCGCCCCGTGCGCCCAGCTCCACGCCGCTGCCCGCCAAAAAGGCGGTCTCGGGCCGCACGCCGATGGACAGGATCACCATGTCGGCGGGAACGGCCTCGCCGCTTTCCAGCAGCACGGTGTTCTCGGTGAAGCCCGCGCACTTTTTGCCCAGATACAGCCCCATGCCCGCGACGCGGATGCGGTTGTGTACCAGGTGGGCCATGTCGCCGTCCAGCGGGGCCATCACGTGGTCCGCGCCCTCGATCACCGACACGGCGATGCCCCGGTCGGCCAGGTTCTCGGCCATTTCCAGACCGATGAAGCCCGCGCCGATCACGGCGGCAGTGCGGGGCTTGGCGGCGGCGATGTGGTCGTAGATGGCGTAGGTGTCCGGAATGTTGCGCAGGGTGAACACGTGGTTTTTCCCGATGCCGTCAAAGGGCGGGCGGATGGGCGAAGCGCCCGGCGAGAGCACCAGCGCATCGTAGGCTTCGGTGTAGGTCTCGCCGGTGGCGTGGTTCTTCACGGATACGGTCTTTTCGGCGCTGTTCACCGAAAGGACCTCATTGTTCACCCGCACATCCACGTTGAAGCGGGCGTGGAAGGCTTCGGGGGTCTGCAGCTGCAGCGCCTCCCGCTCGGTGATGGTGCCGCCGATGTAATAGGGCAGGCCGCAGTTGGCAAACGAGATGTACTCGCCCTTTTCAAACAGAATGATTTCGGCGTTTTCGTCGTTGCGGCGCAGCCGGGCAGCGGTGCCGGCGCCGCCGGCCACACCGCCCACAATTAGAATTTTCATGGAACGTTCCCTGCCTTTCGGAAAAAATGGGATGGGGGCGGCGCTGTTCGGGGTGGAACGGCGCCGCCCTGAAAAATCAAAAACGGTTTGGGTCAGGGGGAATTGGGTTCGGGAATGGGAAAAGGGAAAAAATTACAGGTAATGGGGGGTGTTGGGGGTGAGCACCTCGCAGCCGTCCGGGGTGATCAGCACCATGTCCTCGATGTTGAAGCCCTGCACCCCGCCGATGTAGCAGGGCACCTCCATGGCCAGCACCATGCCCGCCTCCAGCGGCCGGGTGGTGGTGGGGTTGATGTAGGGGGCTTCGGCGGTGGCGGGGCCCATGCTGATGCTGTGGCCCTGATGGCCCCGGCGGTAGCTGGGGAACATCTCCTTCACGTAGTCGTAGGCGATGTGGTACAGCTCGTTGATGGGCAGGCCGGGCTTGGCAGCGGCGATCATCCGCCGCTGGGCCTCATACAGCCGGTCCTTCAGTTTGTACAGCGCCGGGTCCGCGCCCTCCATCACCCAGGCGCGGGAGGTGTCGGTGGTGTAGAAGTCAAACTCGGCGTTCACGCCCGCGTCGAACTTCACCACGTCGCCCTTCTGGATCACCGCGTCGCCGGGAATGGTCAGGCGGCTGCCGCTCTCGCCGGTGGAGAACATGGACCAGGCACTGGGCGCGGCCACGCCGGTGGCGATCACGGTGCGGCGGAACTCGTTCACCAGTTCCCGCTCGCTCACGCCGGGGCGGGCGATGCGGCTCACGGCGGTGAAGCCCTCGTCCGCTGCGCGGCAGAGGGTGCGGAACATTTCGATCTCCTCGGGAGTCTTCACGCTGCGGGCGTAAACGAACAGCTCGGAGATATTTTCAAACTTTGCCTCCGGGAACATGCCGCACAGATTATTGTAATAGCCCACGGGCAGATAGTCCAGCTCAACGCCCAGCTTTTTGTCCGCCAGGTCCATCTCCCGCACCATTTTGGCCAGGATGTCCGAGGAGCTTTCCATCACCGCGGGGGCGGGTACGATGGCGCCGTTTGCAATCTCGTCCCAGGTCTTTACGCCCACCCAGGTGTCGTACTTGCGCACGATGAAGCGGCCCGCGCTTTTGATTTCGAAGGTGGGCACCTCAAAGTCCATGGTGGTCAGCTGGGTGGGAACATCCTCCCGGGCGCTGACCACCGCGATGGAAAAGCCCGCCTGGCGGGACACGGTGTGCTGATGGCCGGCAAAGCCGGTCACATAATGGAAATTTTCCGGCGAGGAGACGATGGCGCCGTCCAGGCCTTTTTCACGCAGAAGCTCCTTGATTCGGTTTTCCTTGGGAAGCATGGAACAATCCTCCTTTGAGTGATGGATGTAACGGAAAAGGGCCGCGCGCGCAGCGGCGCGCGCGGCTCCTTACAAAACCGGCAGACGGGATTAGGCGGGGTAGAACATGGGAGAGCCAGGTCCCAGAGGCAGGCCCAGAACGTACCAGATGATGAACAGCGCGATCCAGCCAAGCAGGAAGCCCAGAGAGTAGGGCAGCATGGTGGAAACAACGGTGCCGATGCCGGCCTTCTTGTTGTATTTCTGGAAGAAGGCCACGGTCAGTACGAAGAAGGGCATGGTGGGGGCGATGATGTTGGTGCAGGAGTCGCCGATGCGGTAGGCCGCCTGAGTCAGCTCAGGAGACATGCCAAGACGCATGAACATGGGAACGAACACGGGAGCCATGATGGCCCACTTGGCGCTGTCCACCGCGATGAACAGGTTGATGATGGCGGTGAGCAGGATCAGCGCGATGATCAGCGGCAGGCCCACGAAGCCCACGCTCTCCAGGAAGTTGGCGCCCGCAACGGACAGGATGGTGCCCAGGTTGGAGTAGGTGAAGAAGTTGGTGAACTGAGCGGCGAAGAAGATCAGTACCATGAAGCCGGACAGGCCGGAGATGCCCTTGGTCATCAGGTCCACAACGTCCTTGTCGTTGTGGATGGTGCCCGCGCCCACGCCGAAGGCGATGCCGGGGATGAGGAACAGAAGCATCATGATGAAGATGATGCCGCTCATGAAGGGGCTGGACAGGAAACCGCCGGTGGCGCTGCGCAGCAGGCCGTTGGTGGGAACCACGGCGATCAGGATCAGGGCGATGTAGATGAGGGCGGCGATGCCGGCGAACTTCAGGCCGCGCTTCTCGGCGGCGGTCAGGTCGTTGCTCTCGCCCTCGATGGCGCCCTCGTATTTGCCCAGGCGGGGCTCAACGATCTTGTCGGTCACGAAGGTGCCGATGGCGGTGATCACGAAGGTGGAGGCGAACATGAAGAACCAGTTGCACAGGGGCGACACCACGTAGTTGGGGTCCAGCATGTTGGCCGCCTGGGTGGACATACCGGCGAACATGGGGTCGTTGGTGCCGATCAGCAGGTTGGCGCTCCAGCCGCCGGACACACCGGCGAAGGCAGCGGCCAGGCCCGCGATGGGATGACGGCCGAAGGCCATGAACAGAATCGCGCCCAGGGGAACCAGCACCACGTAGCCGGTGGAGGAGGCGATGTTGGACATGATGCCCAGGAACACCACCATGGCGGTGACCAGGCTGCGGGGGGCGGAGGTGGCCGCCTTGCGCAGCAGAGCGGACAGCATGCCCGAACCGTCGGCCACGCTCACGCCCAGGATGATGGTGAACACGGTGCCCAGAGCGAAGAACGAGGTGAAGTTGGTAACGATCTTGGTGATCAGGTCGCGGATGGCTTCCACCGAGAGCAGGTTCACCGCGGAAACGGTGGTCTCAACGATGGCGTTGCCGTTGGCGGTGTCGATGGTCTCGTAGGTGACCGACACGCCAAGCTTTGCGCAGATGGCCGAGATGATCATGACCGCAATGGTCAGGACCAGGAAGAGGGTTGCCGGGCTGGGCAACGCGTTGCCTGCATGCTCGATGCCGTCCAGCGCATGAACAACCAGGCTTTTCTTTTGCAGGGAATTGCTTTTTGCCATGGGGATTCCTCCTTATAAATGGTTTCTCTCTCCGGCGGCGGTGCCGCCTTATCTCACTCTCCTCCGCTGTGAAGAGCTTGATCCGCATTTGGGGGCCGGGTCAGCGGCCCATGTGTTTGTCCACAGCAGCCTTCAGCTGGGCCATGGCCTTTTCCAGGGTGCACAGCGGGCAGGCGATGTTCATGCGCATGTAGCCCTCGCCCTCGGTTTTGCCGAAGCCCCGGCCGTCGTTCAGTGCCAGGTGCGCCTCGTTTACCATGAAGGCGGGCAGCGCATCGCCCGCAAGGCCCAGGCCCTTGCAGTTGAGCCACAGCAGATAAGTGCATTCCGGCCGGTGCAGGGTGATCTCGGGGATGTTCTCCTTCAGGTAGTTCTCCACGTAGGCCACGTTGCGCTCCAGATGGGCCAGCAGCTGCTCCAGCCATTCCTCGCCGTAGCGGAAGGCGGCCTCCACCGCCACCAGGCTGAAGGAGTTGTTGCGGTGCACGTCCATGGATTTCCAGAAGGCCTGGTAGGTGTCCCGAAGCTTTTCGTTGGGGAACATCAGGGTGGCCGCCTGCAGGCCCGCCAGGTTGAAGGTCTTGGTGGCGGAGGTGCAGGTGATGGTGTTGGCGGCGATCTCCTCGCTCACGGTGGCCATGGGGATGTGCTTGTGGCCGAACAGCATCAGATCGCTGTGAATCTCGTCGCTGATGATCAGGGTGCCGTACTGCACGCACAATTCGCCCATCCGGCGCAGCTCGTCGGCGGTCCAGACGCGGCCCACCGGGTTGTGGGGGTTACACAGGATGAACAGGGGCGGGCGGCGCTTGAGTGCCTCCTCAAAGGCCTCGAAGTCCATGGAATAGTAGCCGTTTTCCTCCTTCAGGGGAACGGTGAGGCACTTGCGGCCCCAGTTTTCCACCGAGTCGAAGAACTCGCCGTAAACGGGAGTGGTGAACAGAATCTCGTCGCCGGGCTTCGAGAACTCCCGCACGAAGGTGCACAGCGCCGGTACCACGCCCAGGGTGTACAGGCACAGCGCCGGGTCCGGCTTCCAGCCGTTGCGCTTTTCCTGCCACTGGCACACCGCTTCAAAATAAGAGTCCGGGCGGCTGGTGTAGCCGAAGATGCCCTGCCGGTTGCGGGCGTCGATGGCGTCCAGAATGGGCTGGGCGGTCATCAGATCCATGTCGGCGATCCACATGGGGATCAGATCCCGGCGGCCGAAGCGGGCCTCCATCTCGTCGTACTTGGCGGCGAAGTTGTTCCACCGGTCGATGGGGCGGTCGAAATCGTATTTCATAGCGTCGTCTCCTTTTGCGTGGGTCTTCGGGCGGCGCACCGCCCGGTTGCTGTTGCTTTTGTTATAGCAAGAATCGGGCCAAAACAGGTGATTTTTTTGACAAAAAATAAAAAATTGGCGTTCCCGACAAATAGAACGAGTTCTGATTGTCGCAAACGCCAAAAAATATGGGAGAATTTGGACGTGAATTTTGACTGTTTTAGACAAGAAAATGACCGATCTGCAGAAAATGGTCAATAAAGGGTGAAGAAATGGGTATAAAAATCAACCTGTTTTCAACCTAAAATTGCGGATTGAGGGTCAGCTCGGCCAGCAACTCCAACCCCCGAGGGGTGATGCAGGTGCCGGACCGGCCTTTCTGAATGCTCACCAGGCCCAGCTGCTCCAGCTGGGCGGCCATGGTGCGGATGTTCTGCTGGCTCAGGGCAAGGCCCGCGGCGGCAGCCCGGGCCTCCAGTGCCTGGCGGCCCAGCGACCGGCTGGCGGCCAGCTGCTCCAGCAAAAACAGGTAGCTTTGCAGCCGGTCCCCGGCCAGGCGGCGCAGCTCGGCGGCCTGGGCAGGCTCGGCGGCGGGGGTATGAGGTGCGGCGGCCCGCAGGGTTACCGGCAGGTCCTCCGGCTCGATGAGGGGCTTTTCCAGATAGGCCAGGTATTCCACGCAGTTGCGCAGCTCCCGCACGTTGCCCTCCCAGGGGTGGCGCAGAAGCAGCTGGGCCGTTGCGGGCGAAAGCTCGAACCGGGCGCCGATTCCCTCCTGGATGCGGCGCAGAAGCAGCAGCACGTCGCCGCCCCGCTGGCGCAGCGGAGGCAGCTGCAGGGGCAGCACGCTCAGCCGGTAGAACAGGTCCCGCCGGAACCGGCCGCTGTGCACCTCCTCGTTCAGGTCCACGTTGGAGGCCGCGATGATACGCACGTCCACGTGGATCACGTCCACGCCGCCCAGCCGCACGATCTCCTTTTCCTGCAGCACACGCAGCAGCTTTACCTGCAGCATGGGGCTCATGGCCTCGATCTCGTCCAGAAACAAAGTGCCGCTGCGGGCGGCCTCGAAGAAGCCGATGTGGCCGCCCTTTTTCGCCCCGGTGAAGGCGCCCTCCTCGTAGCCGAACAGCTGGCTTTCCAGCAGGGCGTCCGGAATGGCGGCGCAGTTAATGGCCACAAAGGGCTCGTTTGCCCGGAGGCTGGCCGCGTGGATGGCGTGGGCGAACAGCTCCTTGCCGGTGCCGCTCTCGCCGCTGATCAGAATGGAGGCGTTGCTGGTGGCCATCCGGCGGGCCAGCTGCCGGGCGGACACCATGCAGGGGCTGTCGCCGATGATGCTGTCGAAGGTGTATTTGGTCACATGGCCCTTGCCCAGCAGCTGGCGGCGGATCTTCTGCTGGCGGCGCTCCTCGTCCCGGAAGCGCTGGAGCACGCAGAAGGTGGTGGGGCTGCTGCCGCCCCGGTAAAAGGAGTGAATGCTCACCGACACCGGGTTGCCGTGGATCTCCACCAGGCGGCTGTGGATGGCCTTCTGAGCCGAAAGGCTTTCGGCAAAGGGTAGAAAGGGCAGCGCCTGCTGGGCCCGGCGCTCCAGCAGCTGCTGGGCGGGCAGGCTCAGAATGTCCTCGGCCTTGGGGCTGCAGGCAAAGATCATGCCCTCGCCGTCCACGCCGATGAGTCCGGCGTCCAGCGCCTGTTCGAACAGCTCGAACAGGCTTTCCATCTGCACCGAGCGCTGGAGCATCTGCTCGATGCCGTAGGACTGCTCGGCCAGCGAGGCCAGGTATTCCTTGAAGGCGGGGCCGTCCAGCGCGGATTCGCATTTCAGCTGATGGGCCAGCTCCAGAAAGGTGCTGCCGCTCAGCAGCCGGGGCCCCAGATCGATCACCTCGGCGGCCCATTCCGGCACGAACCGCCGCTCGCCGGTGGTGATGGCCAGCGGCACATGGGACGGTTCCGGCGCGCCGGGATAATAGGGGATGAACTGGATGTTGGTCACACCCAGCTGATTCAGGGTGGCAATGGTCTCGGTGGCCATGGGCTGGTTCAGATTCACCAGCAGCGCCCGGGTGTTGCGGGGAATGGCCAGCAGCCGCTCCAGCCCGTCCCGGGTCACCCGCACCTCGCTGAGCACCACCGGTCCCCGGCTGGGCAGCAGCTGGCCGATGTCCCGGTCGGCAAAGGCGCAGGTGGACACCAGATATACATCCGCCGGTTCAATCACCGGGTCCGGCTGCAGCTGGGTGCTGTAGCACCGGGTGTTGACCTGGTCGCCGAAGAAATCCCGCACCTGGCTGGCATACAGCTGGGCGGAGGCTGCGTCCCAGGTGATGATGGCGAGTTGTTTGGCCATAAAAGCACCTCATTTCAACCTGTTCAACCTATTTTATGTGCTCATTATGGCATGGACCGGGGGTGCTGTCAAGAAAAGCGGCCCGGCGGGCGGGTCCGAGCCGGGCGAAGCGGCGCTGGCACGGAATTTGCTGCAAACAGAACAGAAGCATTTTGCCGGATTCTTTTACCGGAAAGGGGAGTTTATACAAATGTTTGAAATGAAGCAGTTTTATGAGCAGGCGGCCGCCATGGCCGGCACCCTGCGGGCCGACCGCCGCGCGCTGCACGGTATGCCGGAATTGGGGATGGAGCTGCCCCGCACCACCGCCTATGTGGAGAACCGCCTGCGGGAAATGGGGATCGAGCCCACCCGGCTGGGCGGCGGCATCACCGCCTGCATCGGCCCGGAAAAAGGCCCGGTGTTCCTTTTGCGCGGAGATATGGACGCGCTGAAGATGCAGGAGGCCAGCGGCCTGGAGTTTGCGGCGCAGGGCGAGTGCGCCCACACCTGCGGCCACGACCTGCACACCGCCATGCTGCTGGGCGCGGCGGCGCTGTTAAAGCAGAGGGAGAACGAGCTGCCCGGCCGGGTGAAGCTGATGTTCCAGCCTTCGGAGGAGAACCTGAAGGGCGCGGCGGCCATGGTGCAGGCGGGCGTGCTGCAAAACCCGCCGGTGGACGCAGCCCTGGCGCTGCATGTGTTCCCCGGCCCCATGCATGTGGGGACTCTGGCCTGGCGGCAGGGCCCGGCGCTGGCCTCGTCGGACAGCTTTTCCATTCTGGTGCGGGGCAAGGCGGGCCACGGAGCCATTCCCCAGAACGCGGTGGACCCGCTGACCATCGCGGCCCACATCCTGCTGGCGTTGCAGGAGGTGAACGCCCGGGAGGTGGACCCCCAGGATCCGCTGGTGCTTACGGTGTGCACCATCCACGGGGGCGAGCTGCACAATTCCATCCCGGAAACGGTGGAGATGAAGGGCAGCATCCGGGCCTTCTCCAACCACAACCGGGCCCACGCTCGCAAGCGGCTGGTGGAGATCTGCGAGGGAACCGCGGCTTTGTTCCGGGGCAGCTGTGAGGTGGAGTTCCTGGCGGGCGTGGCCTCGCTGCACAACCAGCCCCAGCTGGCCGCCGAGCTGGCGGGCTACGCGGGCCAGATTGCCGAAAAGATGGAGGAGCTGCCTCGCCAGATGGGCAGCGAGGACTTTGCCGAGGTGAGCCAGCAGGTGCCCGCGGTGTTCATGGGCATCGGCGCGGGCGGCCCGGAGGAGATCTACAACCGAGCGGGCAGCCACCACCCGGCGGTGGTCTTCAATGAAGAGGTGCTCCCCCTGGGCGCGGCGGTGCTGGCAGGCTGCGCTGCCAACTGGCTGGCGGCCCACGCGGAATAAAGAAAACACGCAAAATCCCCCGGCGGTGCTCCTGCACGGCCGGGGGCCTTCTTTCATCGAATGCTGCCGTCACCGCCGGATGTCCAGCGCGGCGCAGACCCGGCCGAGGGTGAGCCGGTACACCGCCCAGAGCAGCGCACCCACCCCGGCGGTCAGGCCCAGGCAGAGACCCAGCCCGGCCAGCTCCCCGGCGGTGAGCCGGTTGTCGTTGAAATAAAGGATGAGCAGGTAAAAGCCGAGAATCAACCCGGAGCCCGCCAGTGCGGGGGTGAGAAACACCCGGCGTACCTGGCTGCGGGCGGAGCGGTAGAGGTACTGCCCCGGCGCGCCCAGCCTTCGCAGGTCATTGTAGACCGGACGGCTGGTCAGGGCGATGGTCATGCAGCGGGTGCAGGCGATCACGATCACCGCCGAAAGGCACAGCACCCCGATGAACACGAACAGCATCAGGAACACCGCCGTGGTGCGCACGAAGTCCGCCTTGTCCAGCACCCGGAACCGGGGCATGTACTGCCAGTAGAGCCGGAAATCCGAGGAATCCCGCTGGCTGTAGTCCATGCGGGGGAAGTTCGCTTCTTCGGTCTGGTCCGGGTCCAGGAAATAGACGCCCTCTTTCTCCAGATACCGCTGGCGCACGATGGGGTCCCAGCCGTCCAGCACCGCCACCTCGGGGCCGGAGCCGTCCACGATGCGGTCGAAGAGGGCCCGGGCGAAGGGGTAGCTGTCCTCCTCGTTTTCCAGGTTGAAAAAGACCATCTGCTCGCGCCATTCGCCGGTGAGCCCCTCGGAAAGGGCGGTCCAGTCGCCGTCGTCCAGCACATAGCAGCCCAGCAGCAGGTCGTGGCACAGCGGCTCGGCCGGGGTGACCGCCAGCTGCTGCCCGGTGAGGGGATTGGTGAAGAGGGTCGCGTCCGGCTCGAACCGGCCCTGCCCGCTGCCGGAGGCGTCCAGCACACCGGCGGCCTGGCCCGGGGCCAGGTCCACGATCTCGCCGGTGAGGGCCCGGTAGCCGGATTCCGAGAGCACCAGCACGCTCTGGGCCAGCTCGGCGTAGACGCTGCGCCAGGTGGTGCCCAGTGGGCCCTCCTCCTCCACCTGATAGCTGCCGTCCACCGCCAGCCGGGCCATGGGCGCTTCGGCCCAGGAGGTGAGGGTCACGCCGTATTCCTCGGCCAGCTGCTCCACCTGGGTCTTTCCGGGGCCGTTCTGGTCCGCCCGGAAGTGGTAGGCGTAGTCCACCGGGCGGGCGTCGTAGCTCAGCATGGACCCGGCGCCGATCATGGGGGTGTAGAAGGCGGCGAACAGCCCGCCGCCCAAGAGCAGCGTCATCACCAGCATGCTGCGCACCGTCTGGCGGCCCTGGAACTTCATCATCGAGGTGGCGATCAGGTCCCGGTAGGCGTGCCGGGCCCGCCAGCCGTTCACCACCGTGTGCAGCAGAATCATGTAAAGCCCGGCCAGCGCGGGCAGATAGAACAGACCGGAAAGCCCGGCCGGCGGGTACCAGTGCAGCAGGTTCACAAACACCGAGGGCGCAAGGTAGCCCAGCAGGCCGCCCGCCGCCAAAAGAAAAATCCCCAGCGGGCCGTACCAGCGGGGCACCGCCCGGATGGGCTCGCTGCGGTGGACCTCCTGCACCGTCTCGATGATGTTGGCCCGGCGCACCGAGCGCCTGCCCGCCGCGAAGAGCAGCACCGCCACGAACACCGAAAAGCCCAGCGCGATGGCCCAGGCCCGGGGCTCAAAGCGCAGGGTCATCTGGGCGCTGTCCACCACAAACAGGCGGAACAGCTGCCAGATGCCCCAGGCAAGGGGCGCGGCCAGAATGGCCCCGGCGGCGCAGGAAACAGCGGCCAGCACCGCCAGCTCCCGGTTCAGCTGCCGCCGCAGCTGGCGGCGGGAGGCCCCCAGCGCCAGCAGGATGCCGGTCTGGCGGGAGCGGTGGCGGAAAAACAGCCCCGAGGCGTACACCGTGAACATGGCGCAGCCGATCACCGCCATCACAAAGATCATCAGCACCTGCTTGCGGGAGTCGCCCCCCTCCGGCAGCACCGCCAGAATGGTGGGCGAACGCATCATGATGCCGTAGGCGGTGATGAGCAGCACCGAGAAAAAGCAGCACCCGGCCAGCAAAGCGCTGTGTACCCGGTTTTTGCGGCGCAGGGCCGCGCATACCTGACCCAACTGTTTCATGGCTCCTCCTCCCGGCTCATCGCGCCAATGGCCTCCAGCAGCTGGTCCTGAAAGGCGCTCCGGTCCATGCCGCCCTTTTCCAGTGTGCGCCAGACCACGCCGTCCCGCAGAAGAATTACCCGGTCGCAGAAGGAGGCGGCGAAGGAATCGTGGGTGACCATGAAGATGGTGGCCCCCAGCATCTGCTTTGCCTGCTCAAAGCTGCGGATCACCGCCCGGCTGGACCGGGAGTCCAGATTGCCGGTGGGCTCGTCCGCCAGAATCAGCAGCGGATGGTTGATGAGGGCCCGGGCCACCGCGGTGCGCTGCTTTTCGCCGCCGGAAATCTCGGCCGGGTATTTGTTCTGAATGGCCCCGATGCCGAACACCTGGCACAGCTGCTCGGCCCGGGCCTGCACCGTCTGGCTCATGGCCCCGCCGATGATGGCGGGCAGCAGGATGTTCTCCATCACGGTGAGGCCGTCCAGCAACAAAAAGTCCTGGAACACGAAGCCCAGCTGCCGGTTGCGCACCGCGGCCAGCTCCTCCTCCCGCAGCCCGGCCAGGTCCCGGCCGTCCAGCAGGATGCTGCCGCCGTCGGCGGGCAGGTAGCAGGAGATGCAGTTGAGCAGGGTGGTCTTGCCCGAGCCGGAGGGCCCCATCACCGCCACGAATTCCCCGGCGTCCACCGTAAGGCTCACCCCCTTCAGCACCGGGAAGCTGGTTTTGCCCACCCGATAGGATTTTTGCAGATCGTTCACAGCAAGCATTGCGCTCATCCTTTCCGTTTGGCTTGGTTTCTGCCTTCACCATACCCCGCCCCGGCCCGCCGCCGCAACCGGGGGCGCAACGAATGGCGGCGCCGCGGTCATCTTTTGCACGCGGCGGTGCAGCGATGGAACAAACGGCGGTTTTTTGGTCAAGTTTGGTTTTGCACAAAAGCGGCGGTGTGGTATGATGGGAGCAAAGCCGAAAAGGGGGGATCGGGATGCTGCGGATCGGCATCTGTGACGATGTGCAGGAGGCCCGCTTTGCACTGCGCTGCGCGCTGGAGCGGGTGCTGGAGCGCCAGAGCGAGGAGGCCGCATTCTTTGAATTTTCCGGCGGCGAGGGGCTGCTGCGCTGGCTGGACAGCCACGTCGGGGAGCTGGATCTGGTGTTTCTGGACCTGGAGATGGGCGAGCTTTCCGGCATGGAGACCGCCCGGCGGCTGCGCGCGGCGGACGACGGGGTGCAGCTGGTGTTCATGACTGGCCACGCGGAGGGCGTGTTCGAGGGCTATTCGGTGGGGGCGCTGGGCTATCTGCTCAAGCCGCCCCGGGAGGACCAGCTGGAGCCGGTGCTCACCCGGGCGCGGGCGGCGCTGTGCCGGGCGCTGGAGCGGGCCTATGTGTGCCGCAGCGGCGACGTGCGGTATCGCATCCCGCTGGAACAGATCTTATATTTTGTGTCGGACCGGCGGCGGGTGACCTGCGTGACCGCCCGGCGGGACTACACCTTTTACGGCAAGCTGGATGAGGTGGCCGCCGAGCTGGGCGGCGAGTTCGTGCGGGTGCACCAGCGGTATCTGGTGCGTGCGGCGGCGGTGGAGCGCATTGAGGGCGCACAGGTGATGGTGGGCGGTCAGGCGCTGCCGGTGAGCCGCTCCTGCCGGGAGCAGGCGCTGCTGGCCCTGACCCGGGCCGTGCTGGAGGAATGACCATGTACGAGGAAATCAAAGCGGTGTTTTACCCGCTGTGGGTCTTGCTGGCCTTCTGCAACGGGCTGCTGATGGAAAAGCTCTGCGCCCCCTTTTTGCAGCTGCGGCCGGGAAAGCTGTGGAAGGCGGCGCTGATTTTATGCTTTGCCGGGAGCAGCGGCATGGTGATCTGGGTGGGGGACCCCAACCTGTTTTACACGCTGCCGGTGTTTCTGGTGGTGTTTTTCGCCTGCACCCGGGGGGACCGGGTGGGGCGGCTGGCGGTTTGCCTGGTGGTGTTCAGCCTGCTCATGTCCCTCTGTGCACTGAGCGACAGCTACCTGGGCGACTGGCTGGGCAAGCCCGGTCTGGAACAGTACATCTTCACCCGGCTGGTGCGCACGCTGGTTCTGGGGGCCATCTGGCTGATTCTGCGCCGCCGCCTGCCCGCCCGGCCGGTGCAGCTGCCCCGGCGGCTGTGGAAGCTGGCGCTGGGTCTGGCGGCGCTGCCCGTCTGCTCGCTGGCGGCGGTGGTGCTGCTGGCCACGCCCTACCGCAACCAGCCCGAGGCCTACGCGGTGTCCATGGCCATGGGTCTGGCGGTGCTGCCGGTGGTGCTGCTCACCTCGGTGGTGCTGCTGGCCTCCTACACGTTGCTGGCCGAGCACGAGGCGCTGGAGCAGGCCGGGCGGCTGGCGGCGCTGCGGGAGGTGTATTACCAGGGCCTGCAGGGGCAGGAGGACCAGGTGCGCCGTTTGCGCCACGACCTGCGCAACCACCTGACCGCCTTGCAGGGCCTGCTGGCCCGGGGGCAGACGGAGGCCGCCGACGACTACCTGAAGCAGCTGCTGGATTCGGAGGCCCTGCACGGCCGAAGGCGGCTGTGTGAGAACGAGACGGCGGACGTGGTGCTTTCGGCCAAGGCCCAGGCCATGGAGCAGGCGGGGGTAAACGCCCGGTTCGGGGTGAGCCTGCCCAAGGACCTGCCGCTGGCCCCCACCGACCTGTGCGCCCTGCTGGGCAACGCGCTGGACAACGCCCTGGAGGCCGCCCGCCAGACGCCGGAGGGCTGGGTGAGCGTGCGGGCCCGGGCGGACAAGGGCCTTTTGATGCTGCAGGTGGAGAACAGCGCCCCCGGCCTGCCCGTGCGGGAGAAGAACGGCCGTTTTGCCACCACCAAGGCGGACAAGAGCGCCCACGGCTTCGGGCTGGCGGGCATGGAGGAGATTGCCCGCCGCTGCGGCGGCACGCTGGAAGCGAAGGCGGAGGAGGGCCGGTTCGCCCTTACCGTCTGCATTCCGCTGGCCCCCTCTTGCGAAAACGGGCCGGGTGGAGTATAATCGGCAACAGCGCTGGGCTAAGCTGCCCGGCGCAATTTTATGCGCAAAAAGGAGGCAAGGCCGCCATGTGCCTGCTGCATGTGAGCGCCGGGACCGAATTCCGGGACCTGGTGCGCTACCCGGAGATCAGGATTCGGGAAAATTCCATGACCTTTATCACCGGCCCCAGCGGCTGCGGCAAAAGCACGCTGCTGCGGCTGCTGAACGCCACCGTCCTGCCCACGGCCGGGCGCATCGAATACAAGGGCAGTCCCCTGGGCGGGCTGCCGGTGCTGGACTACCGCAAAGAGGTGCTGCTGGCCCCTCAGCAGGTGTACCTGTGCGAGGGCAATGTGGCGGACCAGTTCGCCTTTTTCTATGGCGCGCGGGGCGAGGCGTGCGTAAGCCGGGCCGAGATGGTGAACGCGCTGGAAATCTGCCGTATGCCCCTCTCGCCGGAGGACAGCTGCGCCAATCTTTCCGGCGGCGAGCGCCAGCGGGTGTTTTTGTCCATTTATCTGTCCGCCCGGCCGAAGGTTCTGCTGCTGGACGAGCCCACCGCGGCGCTGGATGAGGTGACCGCCCGGGAATTTCTGGGCAATCTGAAGGCGGCCTGCCGCCAGCGGGGCACCACGGTGGTGTGCGTGTGCCACAGCCGCTCGCTGGTGGACGAGTTTGCCGACGAGGAGATTCGATTGGAGGCGAGGGCATGAACAGCGGCGGCGTGGTACAACTGCAGCTCTGGCAGTTTTCTCTGATCTACTTATTGCTGATTATCGTAATCGCCATCATGAAAAAGAGCGGGGTGGAGAAAACCCGCCTGCTGGTGGTGGCCAGCGTGAAGATGACGGTGCAGCTGGTGATCGCGGGTCTTGTGCTGTCTTACATCTTCCAGAACCCGAATCCGGTGTTTGTGGTGGTGTATCTGGCGGTGATGATCGGCTTCGCGGTGCACCGGGTGCTCAGCGCCAACCCCGGGCTGAACCGGCGGTTCCAGGCCATCATCGCGGCCTCCATCGCCCTGAGCGGCGTGTTTGTGCTGGCTTATTTCGTCTGCGCAGTGGTGGGCGAGAACATTTTCAATCCCCAGTACACCATCCCCTTGGCGGGCATGCTCATCGGCAACACCATGACCGGCATCTCGCTGGGCATCAAAACCTTCCGGGAGAGCTTGCAGGGCCAGAAGGCCCGGGTGGAGGCGCTGCTGGGCTTCGGCGCGTCGCCCAAGGCGATTTTGCAGCCGCTGGCAAAGCAGGCGCTGGAAACCGCCCTGCTGCCCACTTTGAACTCCATGGTGGGCATGGGCATCGTGTCGCTGCCCGGCATGATGACCGGCCAGATTCTGTCCGGCACCATGCCCACCACGGCCATTCTGTATCAGATCGCGGTGATGATCGCCATCTGCACCGTGGTCACCGCGGCCAGCTTCGGCTCGCTGTTTCTGGGCCTGCGCACCCTGTATGACCCGAAAAACCAAATATTGTGACAAATTTATACAAATAGTAAAAGCCTGAGCGGTTCAGCCGAGCCGCTCAGGCTTTTTGCGTATTCGTTTATTCCACCCAGATGCTGCCGGAGATATCGGTGGCGCCCTCGTTCACCAGCTGGAGGCTGACCGTTCCGGCGGCGCAGCCGTCCAGCGGGATGGCCACCGGCTGGCTCTCGGCCCGGGAAAGGTCGATGCTCTCCACCAGCTGGCCGTCCTGGCTGATGTTCAGCAGCAGAGGGCCGCCGGTACATTCCGTGCTGGCCATCAGGGTACGGGTGCTCGGGTCATCCAGCGTGAAGGCGGAGTCCAGGTGATAGCCGTTGCTGGATTTGTTCAGCGTGAAATTCCACACGCCATTGTCGTGGTTTTCGATGCTGACCAGCGCCCATCCGCTGTTTACCGTGACGGAAGCGCCGTGGATGGGCACCGAGGTGGAACCCGTCACCTGGGAACCGCCGCCGACATTCATGGCGAAGGCAAAGAGGGCCACAAACATGAACACCACGCTCAGCAGTGATACTGCTCCGGTGGCGATGGCCCCCTTCAAAAGGCCGTTCATCTTGCGGCGGGGCAGCGGCTGGCCGTACTGTTCGTTGGCCGCGCCGCAGTGTTCACAGTATTGGGCGGTGTGGGGAATGGGCGCTTGGCAGCTCTGGCAGGGCATCAGAGTTTTCTTGCGGCCAAAGGCCAGATAGAGGATGAGCGCCAGAATGGGGCTGGCAAAAATGCAGATCAGCACCCAGAGCACCGGGTCCTGGCCGTGGAGCTTTGCGTCCCGATACAGCCAGATGGCCAGCAGCACCAGAAAGGCAAGGCTGGATGCCATGCAGAGGAAAATCATCAGAAAAAATACAATGGGAAGAGCGGTTGCGGTCATTTAAAACCCCTCCTTTTTTCGAGTCCGTTTGGGCAGATAGATGGTAGTGGCGGCGCGCAGGTCCGCCATGCGCAGGCTGATGAAGGTGAGCACCACGCCCCCCACCGCCAGCCAGGCCAGCGCAAAAGAGGCCAGGTGGGCCCACAGCGGCATGATGGGCAGCGCGAAAATCACCGCAGGCACCCCGCAGACGATGAAGTTGGCCACCATGGGCAGCCACCAGAGCGACACCGCCCGGGTATCGGGCGCGGCGTCCAGCTGCTCCTGCCGCTGCCACAGGCATGCTTTCAGGGCCGCGTCCAGCTCCGGCGCGGGGCCGGGGGCGGGGGCGTGCAGCTGGGTTTGCAGGGCCTTGTCCAGATCAAAGTGTTCCATAGCCTTGGGCCTCCATTTCCTTTTTCAGCAGTTGCCGGGCCTTGTGCAGCCGGCTTTTGATGGTGCCCACCGGGGCCTTTTCCATGCGGGCGATCTCCTCCAGATTCCAGTCGAAGCCGTAGGCCAGCGTGATGGGGATTCGCAGCTTCGGGGGCAGCCGGTCCACCGCCGCCAGCAGGGCCGCGCTCTGGGCCCGGTTCTGGGCGGTCTGGGCCGGGTCGTCCGGCGCGGGCGGTTCGGGGGCGTTGTCGCCGTCCAGCTCCACCGGCCTAGCAATGGCCAGCCGCCGCCCGGCCTTGCGCTGTTCGTTTTTGAAGATGCCGCTTGCCAGGCTGAACAGCAGCGCCCGGGGATTGCTGCGCTCATCCAGGGTGAGGGTCAGCTCCAGGCATTTCAAAAAGGTCTGCTGATACAGATCCTCCGCCTGCTGGGTCCGGCCGGTGAGCCGGCGGCAGTAGCGGTAGATTTCCGGCCCGAAGCGGTCCACCAGGCGGGCTACCTCCTCCGCGTGCATCGCGTCCTCTCCTCTCTTTGAAAAAATGCCATGGCGCCGGGGGCGTTTTTTATCCCCCTGCATTCTGTGATCGTCGCAAGGCGGGCGGCGGTTCACATTTTTTGAAAATTTTCCGCAAAAAAGCGCGCTCCTCTTTTGCAAGGGGAACGCGCCGGGATTGTTTGCAGATCAGCCCCGCAGAAAGTTTGCCATGGCGGGGTAGAGCTTGTCGCTGTGGACCACATAGCTGCCGTGGGTCTCGCCGGGCAGAATCAGCAGCTTTGCCCCCGGAATGGACCGGGCGATGCGCCGGGTCTGGGTCTCGTCGATCAGGTCCTTTTCGCCCGCCAGCACCAGGGTGGGGGCGGTGATGCCGGTGAGCTGCCAGCCCGCCAGATGGGGCTGGGTGAGCATCAGGTCCAGCTTGGGGTCTGGGGAGATGCGGTTCTGCACCCGCATCAGGGTGCGCCAGGGCTGCTTGATGCCCGCGGGGGTCATGTTGGCCCCGGCCACCACCAGCCTGCCGGGCAGATCGGGCCAGCGCAGCGCCACCAGAAGCGCCACCACGCCGCCGTCCGAAAAGCCCACCAGCGCGGGCTTTTCCAGCCCCTGCTGCCGGATGAAGGCGGCCACATCCTCGGCCATTTCCCGGTAGGTGAGGGTGGGCACCGGGTCGCTCTTGCCGTGGGAGCGGCTGTCCAGCGCGTAGACGGTGTAGGACCGGGCCAGATCCTTGATGGCCACGTCGAAGATGGTGTGGTCCTCGCCGTTGCCGTGCAGCAGAATCACCGGGCGGCCGCTGCCCTCCTTATGATAAAAAAGCTTTAAGCCGTTCACGATGGCATACATGGGGCATCGCTCCTTTGCATTGGAAATCCGTAAGATATACCCCTATTATACCACTGGCGAAGGTGGGAAAAAGCAATAAATTGTTAAGGACGGGGCGAAAATGCTCACAGCTCCTCTTTCAGCTCGGTCATGTTCACCCAGTACCGCTTGGGGCAAAGGCTCCGGCGCAAAGCCGGATTCTCCCGGGCAGCAATGGCGATGGTCTTGTAAAACCGCTTCCACAGCTCCTGATACGCCGCTTCCTCCCGGGAAATTTCCGGGAAGGGGGGCGCTTCGTCCAGCTGGGCGTAGCTGGCCTTGCCCTTCTGCCACAATAGAGCAGCGCCGTGGGTGGCGTCGTAAAGGATGAAATCCTCGCCGGGCAACCGCTGGCAGAAGTGCAGCCGCAGCAGGGGCAGCACATAGTGCTTGGGGGTGATGGTGCCGCCCAGAAAGTCGCCGTAGTCCTGAAAGCGCACAAAGCCGGTGAGCAGGTGGGCCTCGCCGCACACCGCTTTTTCCAGCGCCAGCACCGGGGCCACGTCCTTGTGGCCGGCCATGAACATCACGCCCGGGCCCACCCGGTAGCCCAGCCGCAGAAACCGCAGAATCTGCAGCTCCTTTTCCTCGCTGCCGGAAAGAAAGGCGTGGGCCACGCAACTGCGCGCCCCCTTGCCCAGCTTTTTGGGCAGGCTGGCGTCCACCCGGCGGGCCTTGGCCGGGTCGGTCTCGATGAGCTTTTCCGGGAAGAGGGTGGCCATGGGGCTGGAATGGGGCAGGATGGCAAAGGGGATCTCGTGGGCGTACACGCTCTCGAACACGCAGCAGAGAAAGCCCTCAAAGCTGCCATCGTACCGGTAGACTACATCCGCTTCTCGATCCATGTGACTGCCTCCTCCTTTGCCGCTTCCAGCCCCGGCCTGCCCGCGGTGAGCATGGGGGCAAACTCCGGGGCAAACAGGCTCAGCTGCTGGGCCCCGGCGGCGAACACGCCGGAATCCACCAGCGCCGCCGCGATGCTCCGGCGACCGAAGCCCGCCGCGCCGGAAAAGCCCTTGCAGCAGATGAAATACTGGGCCCGCTTGAGCACCACGCCGATGCGCCGCAGCTCCTCCAGGCCCAGTGCCCCCTGACGGCGGGCCCGCACGATGCGCCCGGCACTTTTCGGCCCGATGCCCGGCACCCGCAGCAGCATGGTTTTGTCCGCCCGGTTCACGTCCACCGGGAACTGGTCCAGATGCTGGATGGCCCAATTGCATTTGGGGTCCAGGAAGGGGTCGAAGTTGGGGCTGGCGTCGTCCAGAATTTCGTCCGCCGAAAAGTCGTAAAAGCGCAGCAGCCAGTCCGCCTGATAGAGCCGGTGCTCCCGCAACAGGGGCGGGGGCGTGTTCAGGGCGGGCAGGCGGCTGTCCTGCGCCACGGGGATATAGGCCGAGTAGAACACCCGCTTGAGCTGGTATTTCTGGTAAAGGCCCTCGGTGAGCTTCAGAATCTGCCGGTCGGTCTCCGGGGTGGCGCCCACGATCATCTGGGTGCTCTGCCCGGCGGGGGCGAACTTGGGCGCGGACCGGTAGACCGTCAGCTCCTGCCGGTTTTCGTCCCGGGCGCGGGCGATCTGGCTCATGGGGGCCAGGATGGCCGACTTTTTCTTGTCCGGCGCAAGACGCCCCAGACTGGCGGCGCTGGGCAGCTCGATGTTCACGCTCAGCCGGTCCGCCAGCAGGCCCAGCCGGTGGATCAGCGCCGGGTCCGCTCCGGGAATGGCCTTGGCGTGGATGTAGCCCCGGAAGTGGTATTCATTCCGCAGCAGCTCCAGCGCTTTGATCATCAGCTCGGTGGTATGGTCGGGGCTGATGAGCACCGCGCTGGACAGAAACAGCCCTTCGATGTAGTTGCGCCGGTAGAACTGGATGGTCAGCTCCGCCAGCTCCCGGGGGGTGAAGGCGGCCCGGGGCAGGTCGTTGGAGCGGCGGTTCACGCAGTAGGCGCAGTCGTAGGCGCATACGTTGGTGAGCAGGACCTTTAACAGGCTCACGCAGCGGCCGTCCGCCGAGAAGGTGTGGCAGCAGCCGGGGGCCACCGCGCTGCCGATGCTCCCGGCCGCGCCGCCCCGGTCCACACCGCTGGAGGTGCAGGCCACATCGTATTTGGCGCTGTCCGCCAGGATGGTGAGTTTTTCCATCAGGTCCATGCCCGGACCCCTCCTTTCTCTGGTTGGATTTTAAATCATAGGAGTGTTCACGAAAGCGAAGAAAGAAGCAAAAACAAAGCAAAAAAGAGAGTGAAACCGCAAAAAAGGCGCAAAAAAGAAAGCCCCATGCGGCGCATGGCAAAACCAATGGTTTGATGGGGCTTTTTGGAAAATAAAGACGGAGTTATTTTCGGTCGGCTTTGGAGCGAATCCAGGCCGCCAGGATCACCAGCTCAAAGGCAATGAAGGAACCGGTGGCCACGGTGAGCGCCCCTTCCGGGGAGAGCCCGTTCAAAAGGTCGTGGAACAGGGCCGCCCAGACCAGATACAGCAAAACAACGCCCAGACCGGCCAGGATGGGAAACAGCAGCTTCATGGTGTGGCCTCCTCGTGCCGCCTGGCAATCACTTTAAGTATTTTTCCAGATAGTTCGCGCTGGTGGGGCCGCTGGTGCTTTTCAGTACAAAGCGCTCGCCCTCCAGCTCCAGCTCGGCGGCGGCGCAGTTGCCCAGGCCCACGCTCCAGTAGTCCTTCATATCAAGGCCCAGCTCGGCGGTGAGCAGAGCGTGCAGCGCCGCGCCATGGCTCACGGCCAGCACGGTCTGGCCCCGGTGGGCCTGCTTCACATAGGCCACAAAATCGCTCACCCGTGCCATCAGAGCGGGCAGGCTCTCGCCGCCCGGGGCTGGCACAAAGTGGGCCGGGTCCGCGAAGAAGGGGGCAAAGTCGTCGCCCAGGGTGCGGGGGGCCTTGCCCTCCCAGTCGCCGAAGGCGATTTCCTTGATGCGCTCGTCGGTGCGCACCTTGTCGGCGGGCCAGCCGCTCACCAGCACGGCGGTTTCCACCGCGCGGCTTAAGGGGCTGGAGTACACCGCGTCAAACTGCACACCGGAAAGCCGCTGCCGGGCTTCCTCGGCCTGGCTGCGGCCGGTGTCGTTCAGAGGGATGTCCGTCTGGCCCTGCAGACGGCCCGCCAGGTTCCAGTCGGTCTGGCCGTGGCGTACAAGATAAAGCCGGGTAGGCTGCATGGGAATTTCCACTTCCTTCTATATAGTATAAGGGCGGCGGGGAAACCGGGGGAGAAAAGGGCAAAATTACCACTTGGCCCTCGTCTCCACCACCTTGCCCGCGATGAACAGCTGGTTCAGCTCCTCGCCGCGGATCACCTTTTCCTCATAGGCCGGGTTGAAGGGCTGCAGAATCACCGCGTTGCCCCGCTGAATGTACTTTTTCAGGGTGCCTTCGCCCTCGCCGAAGACCATCACGCCCAGGTCTCCGTTTTCCAGGGTGGGCTGGCGGTGCACCAGAGCCAGGTCGCCGTCCTGGATGCGGGGCTCCATGCTGTCGCCCTTGACCACCAGATAAAAATAGTTGGCGGGGTCCTTCACGCAGGCGTATTCCACCCCGTAGTCTTCTTCAAAGGCCAGCGAGCCGTAGCCCGCGCGCACGGTGCCGATCACCGGGATGGGGCTTTCCGCATAAGGCAGGGAAGGGGCAGCGGGCTCTGCGGGCTGCTCGCTGATGCCCAGCAGGTAATCCGCCGAGGTTTCCAGCAGCTCGGCCAGCCGGGCCAGAGTAGTGGGGTCCGGCGAGGAGCGGCCGGTCTCCCATTTGCCCACCGCCTGCTGGGTCACGCCCAGATGTTCGGAAAGACTTTTCTGGCTCAGGCCCATCTCCTTGCGCAGCTGCTTCAAGCGTTGTGGGAACATGTGTGAACACTCCTTTCTTGCTGGCTTCATTATACAACTAAAAATTGTTCTTGTAAATAAAATACGCGAAAAAGTTGTTAAAATACCATTGACAACAACTGACGGTTGTTGTAGAATGAAGCCACAACAACCAGTCAGGCCACGAAACGGGGCCGGCAGTGCAAAGGAGCGGTTTGAGATGAAACGAATGATTTGTGATTCCATGCTGGTGCTGGGCGCTCTGGCCTTCGTTGTGGTGGCGGGCGCGGCGGTGGAGGGCACTATGCCCCTGGCGGCCGCGCTGGGCCTGATGGCCCTGCTGGCCGGTGGGATGCGCGGCATCGCCCGGCTGGAGCAGCCCCGGGCCGTCTGCCGGGTGCGCCGCGGGCGGGGCCGTTACCGCCGCCCTGCTCCCCGGCCCCGGAAGGCTGAGGCACTGCGGGCGGCCTGAGAAAAAGCGCCCGGTATGCTCCGCGCCCCCCTTGCGGTGCATGCCGGGAGTTTTTTTAAAAAACGTTCGTTTTTTTTAAAAAAGATGGTTGACAAACCCGTGACCCTGTGATAACATAGATAACGCACTAGCGATGGCGTGTGTGACAGCCACTCTTGGAGAGGTGTCCGAGTGGTTTAAGGAGCCGGTCTTGAAAACCGGTGACCCGCAAGGGCCGTGGGTTCGAATCCCACCCTCTCCGCCATTTTTTAATTTCATATTTTGATATGGACTTTGCTCTGGAGAAGTACTCAAGAGGTCGAAGAGGCGCCCCTGCTAAGGGCGTAGGTCGGGAAACCGGCGCGAGGGTTCAAATCCCTCCTTCTCCGCCAAAAACCCCGAACGCGTTTGCGTTCGGGGTTTTCTTTTTTCACTTTTCACTATTCACTCTTCACTGAAGCTGCCAAAAGGGAGAATGAAAGTGAAGAGTGAAAAGTGAAGAGTGAATAGGTAAGGTGTGCCGCAAGCGGCACGGATTTTCAGGCAGTCCGCCGGGGCAGGCTTGACCGGGGAACATCAGACTGCAGCCGGGGCCGTCCGCCTCGCCCGGATTTTCCACACATCAGCCGCTTTTTGGTGGAAAATCTGCTGCCTGCAAAGGGTGGAATCTGCCCCGAAAACCGGACCTTTTGCCTGTGGGCGGGTATGCGATACCGCAAAAAAGGCCGAATCGCCTGCAAAATCACCAGTAGATTTGCGCCTTTTGTGCCAAAATAGCAGCAGTTCGTGAAAAATGAAGCCATTTTGCGCAATTTGATGTACTTTACTGCAAAGAGTAGTGTATAATGTACTGCAGGATTCTTTCAACCTTATTATAGATTATAAAAAATTGCAGGGGGCCGGATGCCGGTGCGGCTGTTTTTGTGGGCAAAGGCGCCCTGCAGGGGAAAGCGAGAGGTATAGTTTACATGGATCAGACCAACACCAAGCGTAAGATCATGGTGATCGGCCACCGCAACCCGGATACGGACTCCATCTGCTCGGCCATTGCCTATTCCAATCTGAAGAACAAGACCGTGGGCCCCTGGCATGAAGCCTGCCGCGCGGGCGAGATCAACCAGGAGACCGCCTTCGTGCTCAAGCGCTTCGGCGCCAAGACCCCCCGCCGCTGCCTGAACGTGAGCGCTCAGGTGCAGGACATCGATATCCGCCCCGTGCCCGGCATTCTGGGCAACACCACCATGCGCCGCGCCTGGGAAACCATGCGCGACACCCAGGCCAACAGCCAGCCCATCGTGGACGAAAAGGGCATGCTGCAGGGCCTGATCACCCTGGGCGACCTGGCCGTGGCCAACATGGACAGCCTGGACACCCATGCTTTGAGCAACGCCCGCACTCCCATCAAGAACGTGGTGGAGGTTCTGGGCGGCACCGTGCTGGCCGGCGATGATTCCGGCTACTTCGAGAGCGGCAAGATCGTGATCGGCGCCTCCAGCCCCGACGTGCTGGAGAATACCATGGAAGCCGGCGACATCGTGCTGGTGGCCAACCGCTACGAGACCCAGCTGTGCGCCATCGAGATGGGCGCCGCCTGCGTGGTGGTGTGCATGGAGTCCACCGTGGCCAAGACCATCGTCAAGCTGGCCAACGAGCGCGGCTGCCTGCTCATCAGCAGCCCCTACGACACCTACGCCGTTTCCTGCCTGATCAAGCAGAGCGTGCCCGTAAGCACCCACATGACCCCCCGCGAGAAGCTGCGCACCTTCCTGCCCAGCACCCCCGTGGACGAGGTGAAGAAGGTCATGAGTAAGGTGCGTGACAACTACTTCCCCGTGCACACCAACTCCGGCAAGTACCTGGGCCTGATCAGCCGCCGTAACCTGCTGAATCTGCAGCGCAAGCAGCTGATCCTGGTGGACCACAACGAGAAGACCCAGTGCGTGGACGGCTGGGAAGAGGCCGACATCCTGGAGGTGGTGGACCATCACCGTCTGGGCAGTCTGGAGACCAGCCAGCCCGTGTTCTTCCGCAACCAGCCGGTGGGCTGCACCTGCACCATCGTGTACCAGATGTACCAGGAGCAGGGCGTGGAGATCGAGCCCCACATCGCGGGCCTGATGCTCAGCGCCATCCTGTCCGACACGCTGTGCTTCCGTTCTCCCACCTGCACCCCCGTGGACGAGGCTGCCGCCCGTGCGCTGGCCAAAATCGCCGGGGTCGAGCCCGAGGAGCTGGCCAACGAGATCTTCGAAGCCGGTGAGAATCTGGAGGGCCGCGCCGCTGAGGACGTGTTCTTCCAGGACTTCAAGATCTTCACCCATGGCGACATCCGCTTCGGCGTGGGCCAGGGCAGCTACATGAGCGAGAAGAACCGCCAGCGCGCCGCCGAGCTGCTGCGCCCCTACCTGCCCGAGGCCCTCAAGCGCGAGGGCGTGCAGATGATCTTCTTCATGCTCACCAGCGTGAAGGATCAGTCCAGCAAGGTGCTGTTCTGCGGCGAGGGCGCCGAGCAGCTGATCGGCACCGCCTTCCGCTGCGAGCGGGACACCGACGGCAGCGTGGTTCTGCCCGGCGTGGTCAGCCGCAAAAAGCAGATGATCCCCGCCATGCTGGACACTCTGGCCCAGATGTGATCCGGGCTGCAAATCCAACCACAGAACCCAGATACCGCCGGCTTTTGCCGGCGGTAT
>NZ_JAPNNW010000009.1:0-126296 GCF_027853465.1 Allofournierella sp. CML151
CAGACCGCCCAGCCGGTCCAAGACCCCACCGGGGTCTTGGACGCTTCGCGGCCCCGGACTGCATAGCACCGGAAAAAGCCCGATTTTGATGGGATTGCAAGGAAAAGACCCGCAGTGGGCTGCGGGCGCGTCAAGCATGCGCCCGCTCTGCTTCGCAGACCGCCCTGGCCGGTCGAAGAACCCACTGGGTTCTTCGCGGCTTGCGCCGCCCCGGCACCCTTGGTGGTTGTCAAGGGGCTTTGACGCTGCAATCTCGCGAAAGCGGGCCTTTTCCGGCGTTGGTTTCTTGTGTCACGTTGGCCCTTGTATTGGGGTGTTTCTTTTACTATAATAGAATTACATTGATTTCTGACAGATTTTCCCCGGATACGCCGTAACGGATGCGGCGGCCGGGCAGAACAGAAAGGGGAACAACCCAATGCCGAACCTATTGATTCTGGGCGCGGGCGGTTTTGGCCATATGGTCTATGAATCCGCCATGGCGACCCGCCAGTTTGATAAAATTGCCATGCTGGACGATGCCTGCAAAGAGGCTTGCGTGATTGGCAAGCTGGTGGACTATAAAGATTTCCGCAAGGAATACCCCTGTGCGGTGGCTGCTTTCGGCAACAACAAGATGCGGCTGCAGTGGGTAAAAAAGCTGCTGGAGGCCGATTTTGTGGTGCCCACCATCATCCATCCCAGCGCAGTGGTCAGTCCCAGTGCTGAGATTGGCGCGGGCAGCTTCGTGATGCAGCGTGCCGTCATCAACACCCACACCAGGCTGGGTCTGGGCTGCCTGGTAAACAGCGGCGCCATTATCGACCACGATACCGTGGTGGACGAGGGTGCGCACATCGGTCTGGGCAGTGTGGTCAAGGCCAACTGCCATGTGGAGGCACACCGTAAGGTGGAGGCGGGCGAGGTGATCTTCGCCAAGCGCCGCAAGATCGACGGTGTGGACAGCCGCATGCTGGAAGACGCGCTGTATGCCTTCGGCTTCGGCAACCAGTGCAGCTATGTGCAGCCCTTCGGCGCGGGCCACATCAACGAGACCTACGCGGTGTTCATGCCCGGCGAGAACGGCGAGGAAGAGCTGAGCTATGTGCTGCAGCGCATCAACATCCATGTATTCAAAAAGCCCCGCGAGGTAATGGAGAACATCTTCGGCGTGACCGAGTATCTGCGCCAGAGCATCCGCGCCGCCGGCGGCGACCCGGACCGGGAAACCCTGAGCTATATCAAGACCAAAGCCGGGGAAAACTATTACGAGGATACCGACGGCCTGCCCTGGCGGTGCTACAATTACATCCCGGATTCCGTGTGCTACCAGAGTGTGGAGCGTCCGGAACAGTTCTATCAGTCTGCCCGCAGCTTCGGCCGCTTCCTCAAGCAGCTGGACGGCTATCCCGCCGATACCCTGTATGAGACCATTCCCAAGTTCCACGACACCGAGGACCGGCTGAAGAACTTTAAACAGGCGCTGCGCCGGGATGTGAAAAACCGCGCCCGCACCTGTAAGGACGAGATCCAGTTTGTGCTGGACCATGCGGCGGACTGCAGCGTGCTCATGAGCCAGCTGCGGGCGGGCACCCTGCCGCTGCGGGTTACCCACAACGATACCAAGCTGAACAACATCCTGTTTGATGAGAAGAGCGGCCAGGGCATCTGCATCATCGACCTGGATACCATCATGCCCGGCCTTGCCCTCAACGACTTTGGTGATTCCATCCGCTTCGGCGCCACCCATGCCGCCGAGGATGAGCCGGATCTGTCCAAGGTGAGCTTCGACATCGATCTGTTCGAGGCTTATACCAAGGGCTATCT
The DNA here is from genome assembly GCF_027853465.1 of Allofournierella sp. CML151. NCBI lineage: Bacteria > Bacillati > Bacillota > Clostridia > Eubacteriales > Oscillospiraceae > Allofournierella > Allofournierella sp. CML151. The sequence continues at coordinate 1,807 of NZ_JAPNNW010000009.1, forward strand.
GGAGACCGCAGGCGATGTACTCACCGAGAATGAGAAGGCGAACCTTGCCTGGGGCGCCAAGATCATCACGCTGGAATGCGGCATGCGCTTTTTGACCGACTATCTGCAGGGGGATACCTACTTCAAGACCCAGTATCCCACCCACAACCTGGTGCGTGCCCGCACTCAGTTCAAGCTGGTGCAGGATATGGAGCAGCAGTTTGAGGACATGCAGGCCATCGTGAAGAAATACAGCTGAGCCGCCTGAGCGCGGCATAGGGCAGAGCCTGCAGTGCGGGCTCTGCCACCCTGTTTTTAAAGGAGAAGGAACCTTGCATTCTTTTATTATCGATTGCCTTTACGGCTATGCAGATCTGGCCGTACTGGGGCTCGCACTGGGCTGCATGTGGTATGCCTGGCAGACGATGCGCCGCCCTATGGAGGCGCCCTGGTTCGGCCTGGGCAGGCAGCTGACTGTGCAGCGGCAGCTGTTTGGCGACTGGCTGAGCGGTGCGCGGCAGGCGCTGGCTCCCTGGCTGTTTGCCGTTTCCGCTGCGGTTTACCAGTTCGAAATCTTTTTTGTGAACAGCCTGTACCGGGACCGGCTGCCCTGGCTGTTTGAATACGGTACCATGGCGCTGGACCATCTGGTGGCGCTCTGCCTGCTGGTTAAAATTCTGTTTTGTACCCGATATGACGGCCGCCAGCTGGCCGCCGCCTTCTGCGTGCTGTTTGTGATCCGCTGGGTATTCATGAACAACCACGACAAATGGATGATGATGGCGCTGCTGTTTGCGCTGGCGGCCAAGGATGTGCCGCTGCGCCGGGCGCTGAAGGTAGTGCTGCCGGTGGGCGCGCTCAGTGTGGCGGTTGTGGCCATCAGCTCGCTGGCCGGTGTGATCGATACCGTGCAGGAGCTGGGCACCGGCCGCTACCGGAACAGTTTCGGCTATGGATGGTACAACTTTTTCGGTGCCTGCCTGCTGGGGCTGGCGCTGATGTACGTGTGCCTGCGTGGAGCAAAGCGGCTGAAATGGTTTGACTTTGCTTTGCTGGCAGCTCTGGCACTGCTGTGTAACTTCGGACCGGACAGCCGTGCCGCCACCATGTGCCTGGCACTGCTCATTGCAGCTCTGCTGGTGGTGCGTGTCTGGCCTGGCGTGTTGCGGCCGCTGCCGGTGCGGCTGCTGCTCACGGCCGCACCGCTGCTTGCTTTCGCCGCCAGCATGGGCCTTGCCCTTGGCTGGAACCCGGAGAACCCGCTGCTGGCCCGGCTGGATGGCCTGCTCAGTACCCGGATCTCGCTGGGCTGGGAGGGCCTTACCACCATGCCCTTTGCCATTGCGGGCCAGATGCCCGGGGAGGAAATGCTGGTGGACAATGCCTACCTGCACTACTGGATTGTGGCCGGTCCGGTGGCCAGTGCGTTGATCTGGCTGGGCTTTGCCCTGCTGGTATGGCGGCTGCTCAAAGAGGGCCTGGCCGCCGAGGCGGTGTGCTGCCTGGTGATGCTCTGCCACGCCACCATGGAGACCCATGTGATGTGGGCCTGCGTGAATGTGACCATCTGGCTGCTGTGCGGAGTGATTTTCTGGCCCCGTCGCCAGCCCGGCTTTAAAAAGGCAAAGGAAAAAGCGAAAATCCATTCCAAAGGAGTCGTAACCATATGAAGCTTCTGATTGCGTCCGACCTGCACGGTTCGGCCTATTATTGTGAAAAACTGATGGAGCGCATCCAGGCCGAGCAGCCGGACCGCATCCTGCTGCTGGGCGACCTTTTGTACCACGGTCCCCGCAACGACCTGCCCGAGGGCTATGCCCCCAAAAAGGTGATCCCCATGCTGAACGGCTTGAAGGAAAAGATCATCGCGGTGCGGGGCAACTGTGAGGCCGAGGTGGACCAGATGGTGCTGGAGTTCCCGGTGATGGCGGATTACACCACCCTCTGGCTGGAGGAGGGCAAATGCCTGTTTGCCACCCACGGTCACAAGTTCAACCCGGAAAACCTGCCTCCCATGCCTGCCCACAGCGCCTTCGTGTTCGGTCATGTGCATGTGAAGCACGCCGAATGGCAGGGCGATACCCTGATCTTGAACCCGGGCAGCGTATCCATCCCCAAGGACGGCTCTCACAGCTATATGATCTATGAAAACGGCCTGTTCACCACCAAGACCATCGACGGTCAGGTGCTGGGCAGCATTGCCTACTGAGCAGGAGGATTCCCATGAAAACCATCGCAAGCTTTACCGTCGACCACGACAAGCTGGAAAAGGGCATGTATATCTCCCGGGTGGACGGCGACGTGATCACCTACGACATCCGTATGGTCAAGCCCAACGGGGGCGTGTATCTGCCGAATCCTGCCATGCACACCTTCGAGCATCTGTTCGCCACCTATGTGCGTAACTCCGCCTACAGCGACCAGATCATCTATGTGGGCCCCATGGGCTGCCGTACCGGCTTTTACTTCCTCACCCGGGATGCCATGAGCGGGGAGCAGGCCATTGATCTGGTGCGGGAGTGCTTCGCCTTTATTGCTGAGTTTGAGGGCAAGATCCCCGGCAGCGAGCGCAAGGAGTGTGGCAACTACCTGGAGCACGACCTGCCCGGCGCCAAGGCCACGGCGGCGGATATGTGCAAGGTTCTGGAGCACTGGACCGTGCCCATGCTGCAGTATGATTATCAGGCCTAAACTTGTTTAAACAGCAAAATTGTAAAAGCAGCCGCGCAACAAATTGATTGCGCGGCTGCTTTTTTTCATGATATACTCACTCATGCAATGCGCGGTGCCCGGCACAGAAGACAAATTGCCGAGGGACGCGCTTATTTTATGCAATAAAGTTAGCTTATACTAACTGTTGAGCAATAAGGAGGGTACCATCCATGAAATCCAACCGGATCACTGCAGTGCTTGCGGCGATTCTGGCAATACTGGCTGCCGCATCCCTGTTCGTAGGCGTGATCGATCTGGAGCTGGGGGCACTTTTGCAGGGAGATGCCCACACCTGGGAAATTTTTCTTCTGTCCCGCCTGCCACGATTGCTGGCCATTCTGTGCACCGGCGCGGGCATGAGTGTGGCGGGGCTGATTATGCAGCAGCTGTGCAGCAACAAATTTGTATCCCCCACCACCGGGGCGACCATCTCATCTGCCCAGCTGGGCATTTTGTTTGCCCTGCTGTTCCTGCCGAATTCCACCTTGTGGGGAAGGGCGCTGTTCGCCTTTGCCGCCGCCATTGCGGGCACCTGGGTGTTTGTGTGGTTTATTCAGCGCATCCAGTTCAAGGATGCGGTCATGGTACCGCTGGTGGGCATCATGTTCGGCAATGTGATCGGTGGTGTGACCAGCTATCTCGCGTATCAGTACGAGATGACCCAGGCGCTGTCCTCCTGGCTGGTGGGGCATTTTTCCCTGGTCATCAAGGGCCGATACGAGATTGTCTGGCTCACCGCTCCGCTGATTGTGCTGGCCTTTGTGTTCGCCAACCATTTCAATATTGTGGGTCTGGGCCGGGATTTTTCCCAAAACCTGGGCGTGCCCTACAATCTGGTACTGTTCATGGGATTGAGTATCTCGGCTATGATCACCGCCAGTGTGGTGGTAGTTGTGGGCTCCATTTCCTACATCGGACTCATTGTGCCCAATCTGGTGGCCCTGTTCAAGGGCGATAAGATTCGCGGGACCCTCGTGGATACCGCTCTGTTCGGCGCTATTTTTGTGCTGGTGTGCGACATGATCGGCCGGGTGGTGATTGCGCCCTATGAGCTGCCCATCGAGCTGATTGTGGGCATTCTGGGCAGCGTGCTGTTCATTGCCCTGCTGTTCTACCGGCTGCGAAACGGCCGCAAGGCCATCCGGCTGACGGCTCCGGCGCAAAGCTGCTGCCCCATACCGGCAAAGGAAGGAGGCTGCGAAGCATGAATACTGCTGCCATCCGGTCCAACCGGCGTAAACTGCTGATTCTGGCAGCGCTGGCGCTGATCTGTGCCGCAGGCTATCTGTTGGTCAACACCGACCCGGCCAACGCCCGCCTGTTTGCCTACTCCATGAAGATCCGCGCCCCGAAGTTGGCGGCCATGGCCGTCACGGCGGTGTCCATCGGCGGGGCCTCCATTGTGTTCCAATCGGTGATCAACAACACCATCGTGACCCCTTGCCTGCTGGGCATGAACGCCCTGTACACTCTCATCCACACTGCGGTGGTATTCTTTCTGGGGTCGGCCAGTGTGGTCGCTACCAACGCGAATCTGGCCTTCGGGGTGGACGTGGTGCTGATGGGCATTGCGGCCACGGTGCTGTACAGCTGGATCTTCCGCATGACCCGCCACAACGTGTTGTATGTGCTGCTGGTAGGCACGGTGCTCACCTCCTTTTTCGGCAGCATCCAGACCACCCTCACCCGGGTGATGGACCCCAATGAGTACGACAGCCTGCTGAGCACCCTGGTGGCCAGCTTCAGCAACATCAATTCCGAGATTCTGCTGTTCTCGGTGCTGTTGCTGGCAGGGGTGGCCTTTGCCCTGCGGCGGGAGCTGGCTCTGCTGGATGTATTGACCCTGGGCAAGGACCAGGCGATCAATCTGGGAGTGGATTACGACCGCTGCATCCGCCGCCTGCTGTTGGGGGTAGCCCTCTGCATCGCGGTAGCCACTGCCATGGTGGGCCCCATCTCTTTTCTGGGGCTGATCATTGCAAATCTCTCCCGCCAGCTGCTGCGCACCTACCGGCATACTCAGCTGATCGCCGGTTCCGCCCTGTTCGGCATGGCGGTGCTGGTGGGCGGCCAGCTCATTGTGGAACATGTTTATTCCTACGCCGTGCCGGTGAGCGTGTTCATCACGGTGGGCGGCGGACTTTATTTCCTCTATCTGCTTTTGGCAAGAAAGAAGGTGTGACCATGAACATTCAAGGATTGACCAAACGTTATCAGGGCAGAACTGTGGTGGATGGGGTAAGCTTTTCCATTCCGAAGGGCAAGGTGACCTCGTTGATCGGCCCCAACGGGGCGGGCAAGTCTACCGTGATGAGCATGATCTCCCGGCTCATCGCTCAGGACGAGGGTTTGGTGGAGCTGGACGGCACCCACATCGGCCATTGGAAGAGCCGGGAGCTGGCCCGGCGGCTGGCCATTCTCACCCAGTCCAACAACATTCAGATGAAGCTCACCGTGCGGGAGCTGGTGGCCTTCGGCCGCTTCCCTTATTCCGGCAGCCGCATTACCGCCGAGGATGCAGAAATCATCGACCGGGCCATTGCCTATATGGAGCTGGAGGAGTTCCAGGATCGTTTTCTGGATGAGCTTTCCGGCGGGCAGCGGCAGCGGGCATTGATCGCCATGGTCATCGCCCAGGATACCGAGTATATCCTGCTGGACGAGCCCACCAACAATCTGGACATCTACCACGCCACCAACCTGATGAAGACGGTGCGCCGCCTGTGCGATGAGCTGGGCAAAACTGTGATTCTGGTGCTGCACGAGATCAACTACGCGGCCTTCTACTCCGATTACATCTGCGCCCTCAAGGACGGCGGCATCGCCAAGTTCGGCCCGGTGCACGAGGTGATCACCAAGGAGAATCTGTCTGCCATTTACGGGGTGGAGTTTGAGGTTCAGACCGTGAAGGGCAGGCCGCTGTCCATCTATTACTGACCGCGCACAAAAATAAAGAAGATCAAAGGAGAAATTCCCCATGAAAAAATATCTTTCCCTGGCACTTGCCGGCCTGCTGGCTTTTTCCATGACCGCCTGCGGGGCCATCGCGGCGGACCTGGCCGCAATGGCATCTCCCAAAAGTGAAAGCGAGGCGGCCGCATCCGCTTCCTCCTCCGCTGTACAGCAGGAGGTGACCATCCAGAGCCTGAATGGCAGCAAGGAAGCAGTGGAGTTGACGGTGCCCTATGACCCGCAGCGGATTGCGGTGCTGGATATGGCCAGCCTGGATATTCTGGATGCACTGGGCCTGGGGGACCGGGTGGTGGGCAGCGCCTCCACCAGTCTGGATTACCTGCAGAGCTATATGGAGAACGAAGCGGTGGCCAACCTGGGCACCATCAAGGAGGCGGATCTGGAGGCAGTGATGGCCAGTGAGCCGGACGTGATCTTCATCGGCGGCCGGCTGGCCACCTCCTACGATGCCCTGAGCGAGATCGCGCCGGTGATCTATCTTTCCACCGATACTGAGCTGGGCGTGGTGGAGAGCGTGCGTAAGAACACTGCCGCTGTGGCTTCGCTGTTCGGTCTGGAAAGCAAGGCGGAAGAACTGATGACGGACTTTGACGGCCGCATCGCCGCTCTGCAGGAGTTCGCCGCCGGAAAGACTGCCATTGTGGGCATGTGCACCAGCGGCAGTTATAATGTGCTGGGCAACGACGGCCGCTGCTCTCTGATCGGCCGGGAAATCGGCTTCGAGAACATTGGCGTGGATGCCAACATTGATACCTCCACCCACGGCAATGAGGCTTCCTTTGAGTTCATTATGGAGAAGAACCCCCAGTACATCTTTGTGATGGACCGTGACGCGGCCATTGGAACCGACGGTGCCAAGCTGGCCCAGGAGATCATGGACAACGAGCTGGTGAACAAAACCCAGGCAGCTCAGGACGGTCATGTAATCTATCTGGCCAACCCGGCGGTGTGGTACACCGCAGAGGGCGGTGTCACCGCGCTGGATCGAATGCTGTCTGACCTGGAGACCGGCCTGGGGCTGAGCGTTTAAAAACAAGAAAAGACCCGCTTCACGCGCCTGCACAGCGCTGTGAAACGGGTCTTTTTTATGTTGTGAATGGAGAAATCAGCTGGCACTGGCCGCGGCGAACCATTCCTCGCCCACCACCAGGCAGTCGGCGGTGGTGCCCACCAGAGCATTGGTTACCAGATCGGCGTTGTCGGCGCCGTAGGTTTCCAGATACTGGGCCTCATAGGAGGTTTGCAGGCCCTGCAGAGCGGCCTCGATACCGGGGAAATACAGCTTGAGTGCCTCCGGTTTGCAGTGCAGGCCGTCGTAGAACAGGCTTTCCGGCACGCCGATGCGGCTGGCATGGTAGCTGCCGTACAGAGGAATATTGTGCTCCTCGGCGAAGCTGCGCAGCCAGGGCTCCACCTCGAAGAAGCCCTCAAAGCCCTGAGGATTGTTGTATACGTGCTTGATGATGAAGGGGTGATAGGGGGTGAGCAGGAAGACCACATTCACATCCTTGCTTTGTACATAGCTCACAAAGCGCTCGAACAGGTCGGTCCAATAGGGGTCCATCTGGGAGAAACCGTGCAGGCCGTCCAGTGTGCCCGCCTGGTCCAAAACCTCGGCCATCACCTGGTCGTAATCCCAGTTGCGGAAATCCGCCTGATACAGCACGCTGCCATCCGGCTCCTTCACATTGTTGTCCAGCGAATCCAGGTCGCCGGTCACCGCCTGGAAGGGGATGCTCTCGCCATCCTCGGTGGTGGCTTCACCGGTGGCCCGCTGCTTTAGGGCATATTTCACGTTGCCCTGGAAGTAGGCCGGGTCGATCAGCGCCTTCCACAATTCCAGCTTGTCCGGCTCCTCGTAGTCGCTGGTCATACCCAGACCCTTCTGAAGAAATTCACTGAACAGCTCGGTGTCGGCTTTTTTGTTCAGATCAGCAGCACTGTCACCATTAAACAGCCAGGGGTCCACCTCGATGATCAGATTCTTGGGCAGCTTGCCCTCCTTGTCCAGCAGATAAAAGCAGTTCATGATGTCCATGGCGGAGGCGCCGCTCAGGCCCATGTTAAAGAAGCTGCCGCCCACCAGATCCTGCCGCAGCTGCAGCACCCGGCTGGAGCCCAGGGCCACGGTGTCCGGCACCTGGTCCTCGGGCAGATTTTGCACATACAGCTTCAGTACCGCCCGCTCATCCATCTTGTCGTAGTTGGATACGGTGTCACCCGCCAGCAGCATGTTTGCAACCTCACGGGGGGCCAGCTCACCCTGGAACAGGCCGCTGATGTCCACTTTATGGCTGAACCAGACCATGAACAGCAGAATGGGGATAAAAAAGCAGAATTTGATCACAATCTCCAGCCCGGTAAAAAAACGATACAGCAAGGTGCGCAGGAGGCTGTGCTTCTTTTTTTGCTTGGGTTGATTGGTCAAGATCGCCGCACCTCCTTAGAATTGCTGGTAGATATAGGCCGACTGGCCGAATACGCCGAAGAACAGCAGCAGCAGGCAGAGCGCGTAGTACAACGGCCAACGCACCCAGGCCCGCTGGGTGCGAATCCACTGGGCCACCGGGCCGCGGGCCTCGATCAGCTCCACAACCAGGCTGCTGGCCACCAGCATCAGAACGGTACCGCCGCCCAGGCCCAGCGCCGCAAAGCCGCTGGCCAGCTGGCCGAGACCTGCCTGCCCCCAGCCGGTGAACAGGCCGGCGAACACTGTGCCCGCCTTGCCGCCGTACAGATCGGCCGCAAAGAAGACGATGCAGGCGGTGAACAAAAGATACACACAGCACCGCTGAAGGATTCCCTGCAGGTGGGGAACCTGATACAGCGGGTTTTTCTTGGCCAGTTTACGGCGTTTTTTTGCGGTGGCCTTGCCCACCACCATGAACAGGCCGTTCAGAACACCCCAGATCACATAACCCAGACTGGCGCCGTGCCAAAGGCCGCTGATGGGGAAGATGATGAAGATGTTGAACCAGCCCTGCAGCTTGCCCAGAAAGCCTTCCGCGCCTCGGTTATAGAAGGAGAGGGGAGTGAAGATATAGTCCTTGAACCAGTTGGTCAGGCTCATATGCCACCGGTTCCACAGTTCGGTGTAGGTTTTGGCGGCAAAGGGCCGGTTGAAGTTCTCCAAAAGATCAAAGCCCAGCATCCGGCCTGCGCCGATGGCAATGTCGCAGCAGCCGGAGAAGTCCATGTAGATCTGGTAGCTGAACAGCAGACTGGCTGCCAGCAGGTAGGGGCCGGTGTGCTTGTCCGGCGCGGAGTACACTGCCCGCACGAATACGCCGATGTTATCGGCAATGACCATCTTTTTCACATAACCCCACAGCACCCGGAACAAACCGCCCGCCACCCGGTTGTAGTCGAACCGGCGGGGATGGTCGAACTGGGGCATCAGATGTTCCTTGCGCTCGATGGGACCGGTGAAGATGCAGGGGAAAAAGCTCACGAACAGCGCGTATTTCAGCGGATTGCGCTCGGCCTTGGTCTGGTGCAGGTATACGTCGATCACATACCCCAGACTCTGGAAGGTGAAGTAGGAAAGGCCCAACGGAGCGATCAGGTCCAGATGAGGGGCCTCGCCGCCGAACAGGCCGGTGATCCCGCCCAGCAGCTCGCCGAAGAAATTGAAGTATTTGAAGAAGAACAGAAATCCGCAGCAAACACCCAGCGACACCCATAGAAACAGTCGGCGGGTGGCCTGCTGGGGAACGCTGTCCATGGCCAGGGCACACACCCAGGTTACCACGGTCACGCTGATCAGGATGAACACCAGCCGGGCGTTTTCCGGCTTGTACAGATAAAAGGCATAGCTGGCCAGCAGCCAGAGGTAAGGCTTTGCCGGGCGGGGCACACAGTAGGTGAGCACCGCCACCCCCGCAAAAAAGCCCAGAAAGATCAATGTGTTAAAATCCATGCACACACCTCACACTGTGGTTGGAGATTCCAGTCCGCTGCCGCAAACAGCGTTGGTACGCCCTGGCGGATTTTGCCGCCGCTTGATTTCATTCAGAACAGATGCAAAGCACCGGCCCCTTGTTACGGGTCGGTGCGGCGCACTTGCTCCTCCAGCTGGCGCACCCGATGCTCCAGCATAGCGTTTGTCTGGGTCAGGCGCTTGAGCCGCTCGTTGTACTCGCTGACCACTGCACACAGAATGAGCAACACCAGCAGCACAAAGCAGAACAGCATGATGAACACCATGTTGGAGACCACCTCCACCTGCACCAGACTGCGCAGGATCTTGGCTGCCTCCGGCCAGATGGCCAGCACCAGCATTCCGGCACCCAGCGCCAGCCAGGGCAGGCTGAACCGGACGCTGAGCCGGCCGTTCTTGACCATTACAAAGATGAGAAACAGAAAAACAAGATCGCCCACCAAAAGCAGGCCTTGGAATACCGGGCTCATCCTTTTCCTCCTTTTTGATTGGCGCTCAGCCGGTGGATGATGAGCGCCAGGCTGACCTTGATCATGTAGTATACGCTCTTGAAGGCCCGGATGGACGACACGCCGCCCTGGCGTTCCTCCATGACCACCGGCACCTCGCCCACCTTGTAGCCGTTGCAGATGGCCGTCACGATGGCCTCCGGCTCCGGGTAGTCCTGGGCGTAGTGTTTGGCGAACAGGGCGGTCATCTGCTTGCCGCAGGCCCGGTAACCGCTGGTTACGTCCAGTACCCGCTGGCCGGTGAGCAGCCGGATCATGAAGCTCAAGAAGCGGATGCCCACCCGCCGCATGAAGCTGGTCTGGAAGCCCTCCTTTTTAATGAAGCGGCTGCCGATGCACATATCCAGCTTGCCTTCGGCCACGGGGCGGATCACGTCATAAAGATATTTGGGATCGTGCTGGCCGTCGCCGTCCATCTGAACGGTGATGTCATAGTCGTTGGCCGTGGCGTACAGATAACCGCTCTGCACGCCGCCGCCGATGCCCAGATTCAGCGGCAGGTCCAGATAGTTGTAGCCGTTTTCCCGCAGGATGCGGGCACTGTCGTCGGTGGAGCAGTCGTTCACCACCAGATAGTCCACATCCGGGCAGGTGGCCTTCAGCCGCTGCACCACCCGGCAGATGTTCTCCGCCTCGTTATAGCAGGGAATGATCACGAGTACCTTCAAGGGATTCACCTCAAACGTTTGTTTTTTCGCCTAGAATCAAAAACGCTTCCAGCTGGTCCAGCACCGCCCGGCGGCGGTAGTTTGCCTGGTACCAGGCAAAGGCCTTCTGTCCAAGCGCGGAGCGCTCGGCCTCACTGGCCTGATATAGGGCCAGCATGTTGTTCGCCAGTGCCTCGGAATCCTCGGCGGGGCTTGCAAAGCCGCATCCGGAGGTCTCCACCGCCCGGGCGCCCTCGCCGTCCATGCTGGCCAGCAGCGGCTTTGCCGCCGCCATATAACTGGCGATCTTGGCGGGCACCGTCATGCCCAGGTCCGGGCTGGCGCTCAGAGAAGCCACAAGCCCGTGGGCCAGAGTGGTGTAGCGGGGCACATCCGACGGGGGTACGCTGCCGGTGAACACCACGGTGTCCCGGGCGTCCAGCTCGTCGGTCAGCGCCTCCAGCGCATCCCGGCTCATGCCGTCGCCCACCATCAGCAGGCGCAGATTTTCCGCGCCCATGCTCCGGGCCTTCACCGCGGCCCTGATCACGGTGTCCAGGCTCTGGGCCGGGCTGAAATTACCGGTGAATACCAGATTGAACCGGCCGGCATATCGGGCTGCCAGCGCCTCATCCGGCTGCGGGATGGCATAAAAGTCCTCACAGTGCTGGGGGATCACTGCCACCCGGTTCGCGGGTTTGCCGGTGCGCTCCATCAGCCGCTCTTTCAGAGAAGGGCTCATGGCGATGAGCTGCTCCGCACGCTTGTAGTGCCAGTCGCTCACCGCGCTGGCAATGCGGCGCAGCAGGCCATTTTTCACCGGCAGTACGCTGTACAGGTTTTCCGGCCAGATGTCCAGCACGTAGCTGGTGAAGGGGATGCGGTGCAGCTTTGCATACACAATGGCCGGGAAGTTCATCAGCACCGGGCTGGTGTTGTAGCAGAGCACCGCATCGTATCGGCCCTTCAGCCGCCACAGGCTGAACAGGGCGAAAAAGGGCCAGCTCACATAATTCAAAAAGATCATGGCCCCGGAATTGCCCTTGCGGGGGATCTCTCCGGCCCGGAACACCCGCGCGCCTTTGTATTTCTCCCGGCGGGGACCGGTGTACTTGTAACCGGAAAACCACTCGCCCTTGGGGTAGTTGGGCAGGCCGCACAGCACGTCCACTTCCAGGCCGTCCTCAACAAAGCCCTCCACAATATCGTTGATGCGGAAGGGCTCCGGCCAGAAGTGCTGGCTCACCACTAAAATTCGTTTCACCGTGTAAACGCTCCTGTTTTGGGGGCGGCTTTAGTATTTGCGCCACACCATCTTGTTGACCACGCCCACATAGCTCTGGATGATCTTGACCACCTTGGTGGACACATCCTCCACATAGTTGGGCACGGGAATGCCGATGTCGCCGTTGTCATTCATGGCCACGGCGGTTTCCACAGCCTGCTCCACACCGCCGGCGGTGATGCCTGCCAGGATGAAGCAGCCCTTGTCCAGTGCCTCGGGGCGCTCGGTGGAGGTGCGGATGCACACCGCCGGGAAGGGCTTGCCGATGCTGGTGAAGAAGCTGGATTCCTCGGGCAGGGTGCCGGAATCGCTCACCACGCAGTAGGCGTTCATCTGCAGGTGGTTGTAGTCGTGGAAGCCCAGAGGCTCGTGCAGCCGCACCCGCTCATCCAGCTTAAAGCCCATGGCCTCCAGCCGCTTGCGGCTGCGGGGATGGCAGGAGTAGAGGATGGGCATATCGTATTTTTCCGCCAGCGCGTTGATGGAGGTGAACAGGGCCACGAAGTTTTTCTCGGTGTCGATGTTCTCTTCCCGGTGGGCGCTCAGCAGCATGTACTTTTTGGGCTCCAGACCCAGCCGCTCCAGCACGTCGGAGGCCTCAATCTGCTCCAGATTGGCACGCAGAACCTCGGCCATGGGGCTGCCGGTCACATAGGTACGTTCCTTGGCGGTGCCCTCGGCGTTCAGGTAACGGCGGGCATGCTCGGAGTAGCACAGGTTCACGTCCGCGATGTGGTCCACGATGCGGCGGTTGGTCTCCTCAGGCAGGCACTCGTCAAAGCACCGGTTGCCCGCTTCCATGTGGAAGATGGGAATGTGCAGCCGCTTGGCGGAAATGGCGGACAGGCAGCTGTTGGTGTCGCCCAGAATCAGCAGGGCGTCCGGCTTCAGCTCCACCATTAGCTTGTAGCTCTTGGCGATGATGTTGCCGATGGTCTCGCCCAGGTCCTCGCCCACCGCGTTTAGGTAGTGGTCCGGTGCCCGCAGGCCCAGATCCTCAAAGAAGATGCCGTTCAGGGTGTAGTCGTAGTTCTGGCCGGTGTGCACCAGAATCTGGTCGAAGTATTTGTCGCATTTTTTGATCACGGCGGCAAGGCGGATGATCTCCGGCCGGGTGCCCACGATGGTCATCAGTTTCAGTTTGCTCATAAAAAGCGCTCTCCTTTATGAAGAATCAGACAGGCAGGAAGAAGGTGTCCGGGTGGTCCGGGTCGAAGACCTCGTTGGCCCACATCACGGTGACCATATCGTCCTGGCCCACATTCTCGATGTTGTGGGTGTAGCCGGTGGGAATGTCCACCACCTCCAGCTTGTCGCCGGAGACGTGGTATTCAATGACCTCGGTGCTGTCCAGCGCACGGAAGCGGATCACGCCGGTGCCCTTTACCACCAGGAACTTCTCATTTTTGGAGTGGTGCCAGTGGTTGCCCTTCACGATGCCGGGCTTGGAGATATTGATGCTCACCTGGCCGTGGGCCGGAGTGTGCAAAAATTCCGTGAAGCTGCCCCGGTTATCGCAGTGCATGTTCAGCGGGTAGGAGAACCGGTCGGCGGGCAGGTAGGACAGCCAGGTGGAGTAAAGCTTCTGCTCCAGACTGCCGGGGGTCTGGTCCGGCACGTCCAGGGTCTCGCGGTTTTTGGCAAAGCCCTCGATGGTCTGGGCCAGATGGCCCAGAGTGGTCTCGTGCACCATCGGCACCACGCAGTAGTCGCCCTCGCGGGTGCAATTGCCGTCCAGTGCGCCCACAAAGCTGGACACCACGTCGTCGATGTAAACCAGCGGCAGCCGGTATTCTGGGTCCCGCACCGAGAGGGGCAGGCCGTTGGCGGAGTTGTGGCAGAAGGTGGCCACAACGCTGTTGTAGTTGGGGCGGCACCACTTGCCGAACACGCCGGGCAGACGGAACACATACACCGGCGCGCCGGTGGCCTTACCGTGGGCAAAGATAGCCTGCTCGGCCTGGGCTTTGCTTTTGCCGTAGTCGTTGTCCAGCGCGGCCTGGGTGCTGGAGGTCACCAGCACCGGGGCCTTGTTGCCCGCCTTGTCCAGCAGGCTGAGCAGGGTCTCAGTGAGGCCTGCGTTGCCCGCGTAGAACTCGCTGGGGTCCTTGGGGCGGTTGATGCCCGCCAGATGGAACACAAAGCCCGCTCTGGCGGCATACTCCGCCAGGGTCTCGGGGGTGTCGTCCCGCTCAAAGAGCATCAGATCGGTATAACCGGCGGTTTTCAGGGTGGCCACCAGATTTTTGCCGATGAAGCCGCCCGCGCCGGTGATGAGGATGGGGGTATTCAGATCCATTGCAATGGCTTCCTTTTTCGTTTATTTGTTCCAGCCTTCCAGAGCCTCGCGCACGTAGTCGGTGGTGAGAATCTTCTCCACAGTCTCGTCCACGTTCAGGCGGCGGGTGTTGTGGCTGGTGTAGGCCTCGTCGGCCTCGGTGTGCACCTGGCCCTTCACCACAAACTTGTCGTAGTTCAGGTCGCGGCCGTCGGCGGACACGCGATAGTAGCCGCCCATGTCCTCGCTGCGGATGCGCTCCTCCTTGGTCATCAGGGTCTCGTACAGCTTCTCGCCGTGGCGGGTGCCGATGATCTGGGTGCCGGTGTCGCCGAACAGCTTCTGCACCGCCTTGGCCAGATCGCCGATGGTGGAGGCGTCGCTCTTCTGCACGAACAGATCGCCCGGGTTGGCATGCTCGAAGGCAAACTGCACCAGGTCCACCGCCTCGTCCAGGTTCATCAGGAAGCGGGTCATGTCCGGGTCGGTGATGGTGATGGGCTTGCCGGCCTTGATCTGGTCGATGAACAGGGGAATCACGCTGCCGCGGCTGCACATCACGTTGCCGTAACGGGTGCAGCAGATGGTGGTATCCTCTGCCTTTACGGTGCGGGCCTTGGCGCCGATCACCTTTTCCATCATGGCCTTGGAGATGCCCATGGCATTGATGGGGTAGGCGGCTTTGTCGGTGGACAGGCAGACCACCTTTTTCACGCCCGCGTCGATGGCGGCGGTGAGCACGTTGTCGGTGCCGATTACGTTGGTGCGCACGGCCTCCATGGGGAAGAACTCACAGCTGGGCACCTGCTTCAGGGCTGCGGCATGGAAGATGTAGTCCACGCCCCGCACCGCGCTGCGCACGCTGTCGATTTCACGCACATCGCCGATGTAAAAGCGCAGCTTGCCCGCCAGCTCGGGGTGCTTCTGCTGGATTTCATGGCGCATGTCATCCTGCTTTTTCTCATCGCGGGAGAAGATGCGGATCTCGCCGATGTCGCTGGCCAGGAAATGCTTGAGCACCGTGTTGCCGAAGCTGCCGGTGCCGCCGGTGATCAAAAGGGTTTTGTTGGTGAAATAACTGTTTGCCATAAAAAGGCCTCCGTTCTATTCCTATTGCAAGCCACGCGGGGCAAAATGCTCATATACGTTATAAGAATACCATAAATATGCCTGTTTTCCAAGTATTTCGACCCGGTTTGCCCGAGGGCGGATGCAGCGGGCACTTTTTATTTTGTCCGCTTTGTGCTAGAATAAAAGGCAGCTTACAAGGCGGCCTCCGGCCCCCGCGGCGGGGCAGCGGCCGCAAAAGAAAGGACGTGTAATCATGCGCGCGTATGAACGCTTTTTGAAGTATGTAACCATCTACACCACCTCCGACGAGGAGAGTGCCAGCCATCCCACCACCGCCCGCCAGTTTGATCTGGCCCACCTGCTGGTGGAGCAGCTCAAGGAGCTGGGCGTGGCCGATGCCGCGGTGGATGAGAAGTGCTATGTGTACGGCACTCTGCCCGCCACCCCCGGCTATGAGGAAAAGCCCGCTTTGGGCTTTGTGTCTCACATGGACACCGCTCCCGCCGCCCCCGGCGAGAACGTGAAGCCCCAGGTGTTTGAGAACTACGACGGCGGCGACGTGCTGTTTGCCGGTACCGGCGAGTACATGACCGTGGAAAAATTCCCCGAGCTGGCCAACTGGAAGGGCCAGACCCTGATCACCGCCGACGGCACCACCCTGCTGGGCGCGGACGACAAGGCCGGCATCGCCGAGATTATGACCGCGGTGGAGCGTATTCAGAAGGAGAACATCCCCCACGGAAAGCTCTGCATCGGCTTCACCCCGGACGAAGAGGTGGGCCAGGGCGCCGACTTCTTTGACGTGGACCGTTTCGGCGCAAAGTTCGCCTACACGGTGGACGGCGGCGACGTGGGCGAGCTGGAGTACCAGAACTTCAACGCCGCCGACGCGGTGGTCACCGTGCACGGCTTTTCGGTGCATCCCGGCAGCGCCAAGGACCTGATGAAGAACGCCCAGACCATCGCCATGGAGTTCGCCGCTGCTCTGCCCGCCGAAGAGGTGCCCGAGCACACCGAGGGCTTTGAGGGCTTCTTCCACCTGTGCCAGATGAGCGGCGATGTGACCACCGCCAAGCTGCACTACATCATCCGCGACCATGACGGCGAAAAGTTCGCCGCCCGCAAGGCCCTGATGGAGGAAATCACCGCCCGCCTGAACGCTGAGCACGGCGCGGGCACCGTGGTGCTGGAGCTGAAGGACAGCTACTACAACATGGAGGAAAAGGTAAAGCCCCACTTCCACCTGATCGAGAACGCGGAGAAGGCAATCCGCGAGGCTGGCCTCGAAGCCCGCATCGTTCCCATCCGCGGCGGCACCGACGGCGCCCGCCTGTCCTTTATGGGACTGCCCTGCCCCAACCTGGGTACCGGTGGTTTCAACTTCCACGGCCCCTGTGAGTACATCACTGCCGAGAAGATGGACCAGAGCGTGCAGATCATCCTGAACATCATCTCCATCTACGCTGAACAGTAAGCTTGCAAAAAGTCCGCCTTTTTCGAAAAAAGGCGGGCTTTTTTGTGCAGATGGCTTTACAGCCCTCCGGACGCATGCGATACTGAAGGAAACGGCACCAACGGCAAGGAGGAATGATCATGAAAGATACCCGCACCTGGAAGCAGCGCCTTACCTGGGGATGGCGCAAACGACTGGTGTTTGAGAGCTATCGGGTCGATACGCTGGCTGTGGCCCGGCAAAAGCTGGCGGAGCACCAGATCTTTTATACCGAGCAATGGCTGGAGCGCAGTTACGTGAACCACTTCCGCACCAAGGATGCGGTGGATGCCACCTGCTACCAGCTGTATGTGGACAAGGACGATCTGGAGCAGGCGAAAAGCCTGCTGGATATGGGGGATTTCTGAACAGACTTCCTGTTTTTCTGCAATACGAAAAAAACGGACGGTTTTGGTTGACAAACCACACGGCCGGGTGTATGGTTGAAAACGGCTGCCCGGCTGAACTTGCGGACCCTATTAATATTTGTGTCCGGGCGGTAAAAACAGAGGAAGGAAAGAATCAAAATGAAAACCTATCTTGGGGATCTCCGGCGCGAATTTTCCGGCTACAACGGTGCTGCGTTCCTGGCGGACCTGATGGCAGGCCTGACTGTTGCGGCTGTGGCTCTGCCCCTGGCTCTGGCCTTCGGCGTAAGCAGCGGCGCGGACGCGGCCAGCGGTATGATCACCGCCATCGTGGCGGGCATTGTGATCGGCATTCTGGGCGGTGCGTCCTACCAGATCAGCGGCCCCACCGGCGCCATGGCGGCCATTCTTATCGGCATCTCGGCCAAGTACGGGGTGCAGGGCGTGCTCACCGCAGGCCTGCTCACCGGCGTGATCCTGCTTGTGGCCGCTGTGCTGCGGGTGGGCAAGCTGGTGTCCATCATTCCGGTGCCGGTTATCACTGGCTTCACCTCCGGCATTGCCATTGTAATTGCTCTGGGCCAGGTGGATAATTTCTTCGGCACCGTGAGCGAGGGCGAGAACGCCATCCAGAAGCTGCTCTCCTATGGGGAGCTGGGCTTTTCCCCCAACGGCCAGGCGGTGCTGTTTGCGGTGCTGGCCATGGCGGTGATGATCCTGTGGCCCAAAAAGCTGGCCAAGTATCTGCCTGGCTCGCTGGTGGCCATCATCGTGGCTGTGGTGCTGAACTTCATTCTGAATCCTGCGGCTGAAAGCTCCGCCGTGGCGGAGGTGGGAGCCATCCCCCAGAAGCTCATGACGCCGGACAGCCTGCTGCTCAACGGCATCGATATCTCCACCCTGCCTAACCTGATCGCCCCGGCCATCTCCATTGCGGCCCTGGGCATGATCGAGAGCCTGCTGTGCGGCGCGGCCGCCGGCCGGATGAAGGGCGAGCCCCTGAACTCCACCCGCGAGCTGGTGGCCCAGGGCATCGGCAACATCATCATCCCCATTCTGGGCGGCGTTCCCGCCACCGCGGCCATCGCCCGTACCTCGGTTGCCATCAAGAGCGGTGGCCGTACCCGTATGGTCAGCGTGATTCACTCCATCACCCTGATTTTGTCCATGTTCCTGCTGGGCGGCGTGATGGGCCGTATCCCCCTGGCCAGCCTGGCGGGTGTGCTTATGGTCACCGCCTGGCGCATGAACGACTGGGCAGCCATCCGGGAAATCTTCCGCAAGCGGCTGAAGTCCGCCGCGGCTCAGTTCCTGGTGACCATGGTGGCCACCGTGCTGTTCGATCTGGTCATCGCCATTCTGGTGGGCATAGTGGCGGCCATGCTGCTGTTCGTGCTGAAGAGCTGTGATCTGAAGATTGCGGTGAGCGACGTGAAGCGGAAAAACGCCGACGGTACCGATCAGATCCGCACCGACGTGAAGGTGGTTTACCTGACCGGCCCGCTCTTCTTCGGTACCCAGGATCAGCTGACCCAGGCCATGCTGCAGCTGGGTGAGGAGACCCATGGCGTGATCTTCTCGGTGCGCGGTGTGCCCTACATCGACGAGAGCGCCATCAGTGAGCTGGAGACCCTGCTGGCCGATCTGCGCAGCCGCAGCATCCGGGTGATGTTCAGCGGTGTGCAGCCCAACGTGAAGCATGAGATGGAGCGCACCGGCTTTGCGGCGGCACTGGGTGAGGAAAACTTCGCCTGGGATGCCATCGAGGCCATCGAGACCATGGAGCAGCTGCCTCTGGTGGATACCCCGGTGCAGCTGTAAGCGGGAAAAGCATAGTTATTCAAAGACACAAAGAGGAACCAGGCGGCGGGCTGCATGGCCCGCCGCCTGGTTTGCTTTTTGTTCCAGTTTTTCCGGCAGCCTGGAAAATGCAGCGTTGCGTGCTGAGAATTTGTGAAAAAGCGTCAGAAAATGGAATCCCAGCTTGACTTTCATAGTTTAAAATGTTGAAATCTTGTCGACTGGACGTACCGCATTTAGGCACGTTCAACAAAAACGTTCCGATGGGATTTTACCGGGCTGCGGACCCGGTTCGGTCGGGGAAAAGATGCGGCTTTGACCGGGCGGGAACCGGTATCCCGGAAAAATAATCGCGAGTGTATCAAAGGAGGAAAACAAGCAAATGGAACTTATCAAACTGATCGGCGTTGTGATCGTGATCGCGGGCTTCGCGCTGAAGCTGGATTCGATCCTGATCATCTTCCTGGCGGCGGTGTCCACCGCGCTGGTGAGCGGTCTGGGCGTGGGCGGCCTGCTGGAGCAGCTGGGCGTCAACTTCGTGGCCAACCGCTCCATGGCCATCTTCATCATGATCCTGCTCATCACCGGTGTGCTGGAGCGCAACGGCCTGCGTGAGGCTGCGGCTGACCTGATGCGGAAGGTAAAGAGCGCCACCGCAGGCAAACTGGTCTGCGCGTACGGCGTGCTGCGCGGCTTCTTCGGTGCCTTCAACGTGGGCTTCGGTGGCGTTGCAGGCTTTGTCCGTCCCGTGCTGCTGCCCATGGCCGAGGGGGCCATCAAGAACCAGGGTCATGAGCCCAAGGAAGAGCACATGGAAGACGTAAAGGGCATGGCCTCCGCCATGGAGAACATTGCCTGGTTCTTCTGCCAGGTGCTGTTTGTGGGCGGCTCCGGCGGCATTCTGGTGCAGACTACCCTGCAGTCCCTGGGCTATGAGGTTGAGCTGGTGGATCTGGCTGTGACCGAGCCGCCCATCGCCATCATCGCCATTGTTCTGGCGAGCGTGCTGTTCATCATGAAGGACAAGAAGCTCACCAAGAAATACTACGGCGACCAGAACACCAAGGCGAAGAAGTAAACGGGGAGGAACACTAGGATGATTGACATGAAATTTTTGCAGGTCCCGGCAATGTTCAACACCGTTATGCTGGACGTGGTCTGGATCATCGTTGGCCTGATCGCTTTTTATGCAGGCATCAAGAACCTGCTGGATAAGGAAAACCCCTCCCGCATCGGCACTGCCATTTTCTGGTGCTCCTTCGGCGTGGTCACCGCTCTGGGCAGCTGGCTGCCTCCCAAGGTCTCCGGCGCACTGGTCATCGTGATGTGCATGCCTGCCATCTTCAAGAAGGTGAAGGTTGGCCGGGTGAACGCTCCCACCAAGGAATACACCAAGGCCCAGTACAGCAAGATCGGTATGAAGATCTTCGTGCCCGCTCTGACCGTTGCGGTGATGTCGCTGTTCTTCGCCCTGTTCTCCAACGTGAGCTCCATGGTGGGCATCACCATCGGCGTGGCCATCTCCATGGTGCTGCTGATGGTTTATTCCCGGGACAACAAGCCCAAGGTCTTCCTGGACGACTCCGAGCGTTTCCTGTCCCTGATGGGCCCCCTGTGCATGCTGCCTCAGCTGCTGGGCTGCCTGGGCGGCGTGTTTACCGCTGCCGGTGTAGGCGACGTGGTGGCCGGTCTGGTGGGCAATGTGGTGCCTGAGGGCAACGTGAACCTGGGCATCGT
The DNA here is from genome assembly GCF_027853465.1 of Allofournierella sp. CML151. Classification (NCBI taxonomy): domain Bacteria; kingdom Bacillati; phylum Bacillota; class Clostridia; order Eubacteriales; family Oscillospiraceae; genus Allofournierella; species Allofournierella sp. CML151. The sequence continues at coordinate 22,598 of NZ_JAPNNW010000009.1, forward strand.
GGTCTACGCCATCGGTATGATGCTGTTCACCATGATCATGGGCAACGCCTACGCGGCCATCACCGTGATGACCGTGGGCATCGGCGGCCCCTTCGTGCTGGCCTATGGCGCGAACCCGGTGGTCATCGGTATGCTGGCTCTGACCTGCGGCTTCTGCGGTACCCTGTGCACCCCCATGGCCGCTAACTTCAACATCGTTCCCGTGGCCATTCTGGATATGAAGGACCGCTGGGGCGTTATCAAGAATCAGGTGCTGGTGGCCATCATTATGATCACCATCCAGATCTGCTTCATGATCGCATTCAAGTAATCATAAAAAACGAAAGCCTGGCGGGGAAAGCGCAGTCTTTCCCTGCCGGGCTTTACGGCTCTTTTTCACAAAACTCCGTCGCAAAGGAAGGGTCTCATCATGCGCAAAATGGAACGGGGCGCCTCCATCATCATTCACAAATGGGTCCGGCTCAAGCCCTGGGACCGGCTGCTCATTGTGACCAGCAAGGAATATGAGCAGGAGGCCAAGGCACTGCGCCGCCAGGCCTCCACCGTTACCCGGTCGGTGTCGGTGCTGCTGGTGGAAAACAAGGGCATGCACGTGGGGATGTTCTTCGATGACAACGAGGAGATTTTCGACCCCTACACCACCATCATTGCCGCCACCGAGTATTCTCTGGTCACCACCAAGGCGGCCAAGCGGGCCATCCGCAGGCATAAGAAGTTTTTGTCGCTGCCCCTTTCCACCAATGACGGCCGCTCCATGCTGCGCTACGACTTTTTGATGATGGACACCAAAAAAAGCCGCATGCTTTCCAAGGTGATCATGAAATACCTGAAAAACTCCACCCGCATCCGAATCACAACCCCGGCAGGGACTGACCTGACGGTGGGGAAACGGGGCCGGGAACCGGGCTTTTTCAACGGTGTGCTGAAGGACAGCAAGGACTATTCCTCCGCCAGCATCGAGGTATATGTGCCCATTGAGGAGACCTGTACCAACGGTATTATGGTGGTGGACGGTTCACTGGGCTACATCGGCCGTGCTGAAGACCCGGTGCGGGTGCGGTTTGAGGCCGGGTGGATCGTGGAGATCGAGGACAACCCCACCGGAAATCGACTCAGGGCCTATATGGACCAGTACCAGGACCCGCGCATCTGCATTGCGGGGGAGCTGGGCATTGGCTTGAATTCACTTTCCAAATGCGAGGGAAACTGTTATATTGAAGATGAATCCGCCTATGGCACCTTCCACATTGGCCTGGGGCGGAATATCGCGCTGGGCGGCATCCAGAACGCCAAGGGCCATTTTGACCTGGTGGCCCACAGCCCCAGTATCTACACCGACAACCGGCAGATCATGCAGGAAGGCAAGATCATTGTGCCGGAACCTGATTTTATCTATTGAGCAAAGGAGTGCTGTACAAATGAAAGTACTGGTAACTGGTTTCGATCCCTTTGGCGGAGAGGCCGTAAACCCCGCGTTTGAGGCGGTGAAGCTGCTGCCCGATCAGATTGCCGGGGCCCAGATCATCAAGCTGGAGATTCCCACTGTGTTCACCCGCAGTGCCAAGGTGGTGGAGCAGGCGATGGAGGAGCATAAGCCCGACATCGTGATCAATGTGGGCCAGGCCGGCGGCCGGTCCTGCATGACCGTAGAGAAGGTGGCCATCAACCTGGCTGAGGCCCGCATCCCGGACAACGACGGCGAGCAGCCCTTCGACGAGCCCCTGCGGGAGGACGGCGAGACCGCTTACTTTGCCACTGTGCCGGTGAAGGCCATGGTGGAGAACATGCGCAAGAACGGCGTGCCTGCGCACATCTCCTATACCGCAGGCACCTATGTGTGCAACAGCATCATGTACAACGTGCTGTATCTGGCTGCGAAGAAGTTTCCGGGCGTGCGTGCTGGATTCATCCATGTGCCCTATGAGAATGGGCAGGTGGTGGGTAAGCCCAACGGCACCCCCTTCATGCCCCTGGACCTGATCGCCAAGGGCCTGGAATATGGCATTGAGGCAGCGGCGCAGAATACCGAGGACGCTAAGGTTACCATGGGCGAGACCCACTGATCCAAGCATGCAAAATGCCCCCGAAGCCATCCGCTTCGGGGGCATTTTTACGTTGTTTCGATTCAGCTTTCCTCCGGAAGGCCGGTTTCCAGCGCATTGTTGGTGCGGCCGGGAAAGGGATAGGTGTGGGCTTCGTCGGCCACCAGACTCTCAAAGCCGTAATAACGGGCCATATCCGAGCAGATCCAGTCCTCCGGATCAGTGCGCAGGTCCGGCAGGCCGTAACCGGCGCACCAGCGGGTGTAGCACTCGATGGAATAGCTTACCACCTGAGTCTGTCCCTGGTCCTTCAGGCTCGCAAACTCAGCCGCCCGGGTGCGGTGCATCATCCAGAAGCTGGCGATGTCGTAGCCTGCCCACACAAGCTGGAAGCAGGCGACCAGTGCCAGCCCGGCGGCTGCACCGCCAAGTACGCTCCGAAGATGGCTGCGGTCCAGTCCGGCCAGCGCGGCGGCACAGGCGGCGGTGAGAAAAACAAATACACCATGGGTGGAGCGCTCGTAGTAGACTGGCGAGAGTACCATGGCGAAGTTTGTGCCCAGCCCCGTCGCAAACAATGCCAGCGGCAGGAACAGGGCTTGCGGTGCGGGCTTTTGCAGCCACAGCAGCCAGAAGAGCACCGCGAAGATCAGAAGAAGGGGCAGACCATAGTCCCACAGCATGTTCAAAGCGGTGAGAAAACGAGTGGCCAGAATGGTCACCGGACCCCGGGGATCGGGAGCGGCATCCTGCCGCTGGTAGTTGCCCGGTGCCAGAATCAGCAGAGCGAAGCCGAAAAGCCCGCCCACCAGACCGGTGAACATCCACAGGGGAGCTTTTTTCTCCCGGAACAGCTGCCAGCAAAGCACCAGAACCATCAGTACAAGCAGTCCGGCGCTTGTGTTTTCGCTGCTCCAGCCGCCCACCAGACCTGCCAGAAAACAGGCGGGCGCCCGCCAGCGGCGTGTCTGCAACGGGTGGTGCAGCTGCAGTGCAAAGGGAAGCGCCGCGGCCAGGCAGAAGAAGCTGGCCCACAGGTAGTTGAAGGAACCGCACATCCACAGATTGGTCTGGCCGAACACCGGCGAGACCATCCAGAAGCTAAGAAAGATAAATAGCAGCAGCTGGGGGTCGGCAGGAGCGCGGCGGCCCTTTGCTGCAAGATAAACCACCAGCGCAAGCCCCACATAAACCAGTGTGTTGCACACGTTGAACAGAAGCTTCGGCTGGATGGTAAACCATTGGTCCAGGCTCTTGATGAGGAACCGGCCGCTCCAGGTCATGTAGTGGTAGGTCTGGCTCTGCAGCACATCCCACAGGCCGGTGAGCCGTTCGCCGGTGCGGTAGCTGAAGGTGAAGGTGAAGTCATCCGCCACAAAGGGAGTGAGGCAGTTGAACAGCAGCATTACCACCGCTGCGGCAGCCGCCAGCAGCCAGAAAAGCCGACAGTTCAGCCGGGCATTGGATTCGATCGGCTTCATAGCGCCTCCTTTACTCCAGAGCATAGCTCAGTTCGGTTTCTACCGTGTTGGAAAAATCATCATAGCCGGGGAACGGATAATAGTGCTGCTCGGTGACCACAAGAGAGTCCGCGCCCAGATGCAGCGCCATGTTCACATTTACCCAGTTGTCTTTATCCAGCCGCAGGTCCGGCTGGCCGTATGCACCGCAGAAACGGGTGTAGGGGTAGATGGCATAGGTTTCGACGTCTTTTTCGCCCTCGGCTACCTGGGTGAGGATGGTATCCTCACGCACCTGCCGCATGATGGAATAGTTCAGAATATCGTAGCCGCCCTCCACAAGATCGAAGCAGAGCAGAACGCACAATACTCCCGCAAAAACTCCCTGAGGGAATTTGCCGAAGGTGGGCAGATGTTGAACAAGACCGGTGAGTGCGCTGCCGGTTGCGATGACCCAGAAGGCGAGGACCGGGTAAAAGGAGCGCACATAGTAAATGGGCGAAAGAATCAGCGCATAATTTGCAGCCAGACCAAGTACAAACCAGAAAATGGGGAACAGTGCCGCCCGCAGGGAGGGACGGCACAGAAGAAGCACGGCATACGCAGCGGCAAACAGAAGAGCCAGCGTCATGCCGTAAAGCCGCAGAGTATGGGTGGCGTTCATCGCGCGAGAGAGAAGCAGAGCGAAGATACTGATGGAGTCTTCCCCGAACCGGTCCACCCGGACCCATTGGCCGGGTGCGCACATCAGCAGCAGAAAGCCAGCCAGACAGCCCGTTGCACCGGTCAGCTGCCAAAGAGACGCGCGGCCCAGCAGCAGGCGGGAGAGCACGCAGAGCACCAGGCAGGCAAGCAGCACCGCGCCGCTGGTATTTTCATTGCCCCATCCGGCGGCGATGCCTGCGAAAAACATGCCCACGGCAGCACCTTTGCTCCAGGAGAGATCCCGGTCCAGCTGCAGCCGGTAGGGAAGAAGAAAGACCAGACCCAGCATCAGGGGCCACAGATAAACGCAGGAGCCGCACATCCACAGGTTGACCGCGCCGAACGCCGGGTTGAAGTGGAAAAACAGACCCAGCACCACCAGCAAAAAGGCAGGATGAATCGACTTTTGCCCGGCGGCAAGTTTGGCACACAGCCAGACGGTAAAGGTGAATGCAGCAGCATTGGCCAGATTGAAGACCCATTTTCCAAGCCACAGGAAGATCTGGTTCAGGCCGATGGCAATGGTTCGGCCGCCCCACTGCATATAATGGTAATATTGGGAAACAACAATGTCCCAAAAGGTTTCCACCGGCTCGTGGGTGGGAAACTTCAGCAGGTAGGAGTAGTCATCGGAGATTAACGGGGTGAGCCGGTTGAACACCAGCATCACCAGAAAAACAGCCGCAAGAATCAACCCCACAGGCCGAAAGAGCGCCCGGGGAGAAAACGAATGAGATCCACGCAAGAGATCAGTTCCTCCTTATTCAATGGCGGGCAGCAGGCAGATGCGCTGCGCCCGGATCGGAATCAGCCCACGCTGATCTTGCCCTCGGGCAGAATGTCGAACTTGCCCTGCTCCCGGCGCTGGCTGGCCAGACTGATCGCCAGCGAGACCGGGCCCACACGGCCGATAAACATGGTAACCATGGTGATGATCAGCGCAGGTGCATGCATCTCGCCGGTCACACCCACCGAGCAGCCCACCGTGCCAAAGGCGCTGACTACCTCATACAGGCAGTCCAGCGGACTGATGAGCTCACCGCAATTGAAGAAGACGATCAGTGTGACCAGGATCACCACACCCAGGCTCAGCATGGAGATGCTCAGGGCCTGGTAAACGGTTTTCTTGTCGATGCGGCGGCGGAAGATCTGAGCGTCTTCCCGGCCGGTGACCACACTGGCCACGGTGACCAGAATCACGCTGAAGGTGGTTACCTTGATACCGCCGCCGGTACCGCCGGGCGCAGCACCGATGAACATGAGCACGCAGAGCATGCACTTGGTGATGGAGCCCATGGAAGCCAGATCAATGGTGTTGAAGCCAGCGGTTCGGGCGCTGATGGACTGGAACAGGCTGTTTACAACCTTGTCACCGGCGGACATACCGCCCAGTGTGTCGGGGTTGTTCCATTCCAGAAAAGCAAAGCCCACGGTGCCGCCCACGATCAGCAGGATGGTGCAGAACAGTACCACCTTGGTGTGGATGGAGAGGTGATGTGTCTTGCGCCACTGGCCCAGATCATGCCAGACCAGAAAGCCCAGGCCGCCGGCCACGATCAGGAACATGATGATGCCCTGCACATACCAGTTGGAGGCATAGCCCATCAGGCTCACATAGCTCTGGGTGCGTCCCAGGATATCGAAACCGGCGTTGCAGAAGGCGGAGATGGACAAAAAGATCGAGATGAAAATGCCCTCGGCGCCATATTCCGGAACAAAGACCGGCAGCAGCAGCAAAAAGCCCAGACCCTCGAAGAAGGCGGCAAGCTTCATGACCACCAGCAGCAGGCCCCGGGCCTCCGCTACATTGGAGGTGCCGATGGACTCGCTGGCCAGCTTCATGGAGCGGAAACCAACCCGGCGGCGAAGAGCCAGGGTGAAGAAGCTGGCCAGTGTGACAAGGCTCAGGCCGCCGATCTGAATCAGGCAAATTACGACTGTCTGGCCGAACGTGGTGAAGCCCTGGTAGGTATCCAGCACCACAAGACCGGTCACACAGGTGGCGCTTGTGGCCGTGAAGAAGGCCTGTACCGGCGTGATGCCATTGCGGGTGGCGAAGGGCAGCATGAGCAGCAGCGCACCGGTCACAATCACCACAAGAAAGCTGGAAACGATCAGCCGGGTGGGAGAAAGGCTCTCCAGCCGGCGGCGTTTTTTCGGGGGCGGAGCGGTCCGGCTGATCAACCGGCCCAGCTGCGATGTTTGAAAGGAATTGGAATCCTGTTCCACGGTCGTTTTCCTCCTTGTAAGCACCCGGCGCCGCTGTCAGGGCGCACGAACGCAATTCTACTATGTTCTTATAATATACACGTTTATAAAAGGTATTTCAACTTGATTTTGCCTGCTTTGACTGATATAATATTACAGTATGCACAAAGCGGGCGGAAAAATCAGCTGGAAGCAGGCACAGTGAAGCTGACCGTCACAGGCTGACACGTGTGGAAAATGTATGCCCTCTCCTAAGAAATAGGTTACCTTACGACAAACGAGTTTTTTCAAATTTTGAGAATGGTTCGAATGGAGTTGTGACTGCCTATTTTGGGGTGGTGGAGAGATGGAAGAATCTTACAAAAATGCCTGTGCAAATCGGGTGCCCAAAAGGCAGATCGTCACCTTGAACGAAGTGCGAAAAACCGCATAGAATCAAGGAAAAATCGATATAAGTCTCCGTAGCTCAGTTGGATAGAGCGCGAGCCTCCTAAGCCCGAGGCCCCCGGTTCAAGCCCGGGCGGGGACACCAAAATGAGCGCGGAAGATTGCAAAAAATCTTCCGCGCTTTTGCTAATGAAAGTAAGATAAAATTGATGGTCTGCTAAAAAACAGGGACTTCTGCTAATGAGAAAAACAAACCGAAAACAGCCCGCCTGCCAAAAAAGGCGTATGGTTCCCTTAGAACCGGTGAATCTGGGTGTGAATCCATGACAAATTTGCGTTTACGACCACGCAAATCTGGTATGCTGGAGGAGGGGCTTGAGGGACGGATTTCTAAATGCATTAGCAGCCCGGACAGAGAAATTTTGGATTTCTAAAAACAAGCGCCAGGATTAGAAAGAAAGCCGTACCGAAAAGCAGGTAAACCACAGGTCTACCGAACTAAACTGGTGGTCGCTTGAGTAAATCATGGATAAAGTGATATGATGCAGACATCAAAAGAAGGAGCCTGAAGCAAATGGAAAAGAAAACGCTTGGCATGATGATTGCATCATTGAGAAAAGAAAATGGAATGACTCAGCTTGAACTGGCTGAAAAAATGGGGGTAACGGATAAGGCCGTATCCAAATGGGAAAGAGATTTATCTTGTCCGGATGTAACTACGATCCCAAAGCTTGCGGAGTGTTTTGACATAAGCGTAGATGAACTGATGCAGGTCAAGGCGGATTCGCAGAAAGCAGATAAGAAAAATATCATGCCGATGGTCCATTTGATTATGAAAGCAGTTGCTCTGGCAATGGGTGTTGGAGTGGCTGTGCTGTCCGTGTTAAATGAATTGGATGCAACTTCTGGAATGGGGATGCTCGGAATCGGATTGGCTTGTCTCGCTGTCTCTTCCTTGTCCCAGAAGAGTGAAGAGAAATAATTACGGCTTCAAGTGCCCGTGAAAACGAAATATCGATATCTTACATAGCCCTGTGGTGACTGACCCTCACCACAGGGCTTTTGTCGTTTTCGGATGATGCCGGAAACGGATCAAACCAAGGAGGATATCGAAATGAGCAAAAAAGCAAAGCGCAAAATCATTCTGATTGATGGAATTCGGTACTATGCGGACAGGCCCGACACCTGCCGCAAATGCTTTTTCTGGAAAAACCGCAAGGTCGGCTGCATCCTCGGCAAGCAGAATTGCTACTATCTGGCCGAAGCTGTGATGACGGCGCAGGAAAAGAAGTGCGAAGGCTGCTGCTATGCAAAAGGGCAGCCCTGCGTCAGTGCTGTCTGCTATCAGGAGCTGGACGTTTGGCTGCGGGCTACCAGAATCAACCGGGCACAGAGAGAAGGTGCGGTAAATGGGTAAGCGGGAAGAACTGCTGCGCAGATACGAGAAGCTGTCCAGAGCTGCGGTGAGAGCTGCGGTGCAGGATAAGCCCGAAAAATGGCCCGGCAGCTGCAAGCGGTGCGTGTACTATCGTCCGGATTTCAAATATCGCCGGTGTCAGTTTTCCAGATGCCCGTATGGCAAGCAAACGGACGTGTTCCGCCAAAAGCCCCTGAAGCGGGATAAATTCTCCTGAAAGCAGGTGGTGACGATGCGTGTTTGATTATTTTTATGGGATTCAGTCAGAACAGTTTGCCTTCTACCGAATCCCGAAGGTCCTTTTTACGGATGACCGGTTCCGCGTGCTCTCAGCAGAGGCGAAAACCCTGTACGGAATCTTGCTGGATCGCGTCACACTCTCTGCGAAGAACGGCTGGATCGATCAGCAGGGCCGTGTGTATATCATCTACACGATTGAAGAAATTATGGCTGACATGAACTGCGGGAACAAAAAGGCAATCCAGCTGCTGTCCGATCTGGAGGAAAAGGTTGGTTTGATTGAACGCAAGCGTCAAGGGCTCGGAAAGCCAAACCTGATTTATGTGAAAAACTTCATATCGGTGGAAAGCCATGGGGAAGGACATTTCCTGAACTGTCAAAAGCACACTTCCGGAAATGCCGAAAGCACATCTCCGGAAATGGCAGAAGAACACAGAAGAAATACTGATACAAGCAATACAGAGGATAGCGATATCGATTCTTTCTCTTCCGACAGAACTGTTGGGGAAAGAAACGAAGCGATGCGAATGCTCGCCCAGTATCAGGCTTATTTCAGAGAGTCCCTTGAGATGGATACGCTCGCTCAGGATTCCTCTCTGGATCAGGAGGCGCTTTCCGCAATGGTGGATCTCATGGTTGAGGTCTGCTGCTCCGGTAAAAAGACCATTCGCATCAATCGCGAGGATATGCCCACAGAGATTGTGAAAAGCCGATTCATGAAGCTGAATTCAGAGCATATCAAATATGCCCTGCTGACCCTGGCAAACAACACAACCCGCGTGAGGGACATGAAGCAGTATATGCTGGCAGTTCTCTATAACGCGCCGATCACCATGAATGCTTACTACCAGAACTGGGTACAGCATGATATGGCCAAGGGCTTGGCCTAGTTTGAAATGGAAGGGGTGATGTTTTTATGTCGAAAGCCACGATTATGGCTGTTGTAAATCAGAAAGGCGGAACCGGGAAAACGACCACCTGCGAAAATCTGGGAATTGGCCTTGCCAATGAAGGAAAACGAGTACTGCTTGTGGATACGGACCCGCAGGCGTCCCTGACCATTGCTCTCGGGCATCCTAGGCCGGATGAGCTTCCGGTTACGCTGACTGATCGGATGGCAAAGGTCATACAGGACCAACCCGTCGAACCGAAAGAAGGGATTCTTTCCCACGAAGAAGGTGTGGACCTGATTCCGGCCAACATCACGTTATCCGGCATGGAGGTGGCCCTGGTCAATGCCATGAGCCGGGAAACGGTCCTGCGGCAGGTTCTGGAGCCGCTCAAAAACCAATATGACTTCATTTTGCTGGACTGTATGCCGTCGCTTGGGATGCTTACGGTGAATGCTCTGGCCGCCTCTGACCAGGTGCTCATTCCCGTTCAAGCAAACTATCTGTCTGCAAAAGGTCTGGAGCAGCTGCTGCAGACCGTCAACAAGGTGAAGCGGCAGATCAATCCGAAGCTGAAGGTGGAAGGGATTCTGCTGACCATGGTGGATTTCCGCACCAATTTTGCGAAGGAGATCAGCACTCTGATTCGCGATACCTACGGCAGTAAGCTGAAGGTGTTTGAAGCGGATATTCCGCGCTCCGTCCGTGCTGCTGAAATCAGTGCGGAAGGCGTGAGCATTTTCAAGCATGACCCCGGCGGGAAGGTGGCTGATGCCTACCGGAGTTTGACAAAGGAGGTGTTGACCAATGCCGAAAAGAAGCGGAAGCATCAGCTTGACCAGCTACGATGATATCTTTGAAACGGATGAAAGCCGTGCCGAGAAGCAGCTGGAGCGTGTGCAGAATATCAGCATCAGCGAGCTGATTCCCTTTAAGGATCATCCCTTCAAGGTGGTTGATGATGAGGCCATGCTGAGAACAACGGAAAGCATTGCACAGTACGGTGTGTTGACCCCGCTGATTGCAAGACCCTTGGAGGATGGCGGCTATGAGATTATCTCCGGGCATCGCCGGGCACATGCCGCAGAGCTGGCAGGTCTCACAGAGGTTCCGGTGCTGGTAAGGCAGATGGACGATGACGCGGCCACGGTGCTCATGGTCGATTCCAATCTTCAGCGAGAAAACATTCTGCCTAGCGAGAGAGCCTTTGCTTTCAAGATGAAACTTGATGCGCTTAGCCATCAAGGACAGCGATCTGATTTGACTTCGGTGCAAATTGCACCGAAGTTGTCGACAGAAATCATTGGTCAATCCGCAGGTATGAGTAAAGACAATGTAAAACGCTACATCCGCCTTACCAACCTTATCCCCGAGCTGCTTGAAATGGTGGATCAGAAGCAGATCTCCTTCAACCCGGCGGTGGAGCTGTCCTATCTTGCGCCGGAGGAACAGGAGACCTTCCTGGCGGCTATGGATGAGGTGCAGGCTGCGCCCTCACTCTCTCAAGCCCAGCGTCTGAAAAAGCTGGCGCAGGAAGGTGATTTCACCTTGGATTCCGCCCGGGAAATCATGAACGAAGTGAAGAAGGGAGATCTGGAGCGCGTGACCTTTCGGAATGAGCAGCTGAGGAAGTATTTTCCCAAGTCCTATACAACGCAGCAGATGCAGGACACCATTCTCAAGCTTCTGGATCAATGGCAGAAAAAGAAGGCCCGGGACCAGGAACGATGAACCATCAATATTGTCAGCGTCTTTGAAGAAATTCAGAGGCGCTTATTTTATTTGTCATGAAAAGGAGGAGCACCTATGGATTTCGAAACGTTTATGAATGAAGCGATCAAAGAGATGCGCGACCGCTTCCCGGATTTTGATATCAGTAAGCAGGAGGTATCCAAGCTGCAGGGGGAGTCCTACACCGGCATGGCCGTCCGCCCGGAAAACAGCGAAATCGGAGTAACCCTGAACCTGCAGGATTTTTATAAAGCGCTAGGCTTTGGGATGTTCCTTGAGGACGTGATGGACAGCATCGAGCGCTCCGTTGTCTCGGCAGTCCGCCATATGCCGCACTATGATGCCCGTGTGCTGGAGGATTATGACCGGATGAAGGATGCCCTGACCGTTGATCTGGTCCCCGTTGCCGGAAACGAGGAAAAGCTGGCTCAGATTCCCCACAAAAATGTGGAGGACATGGCCCTTGTTTACCGCTTCGAAGAGGAAAGCAGCGTGTATGGCTCGGCCAGTATTCTCGTTACCAACGAAATGCTGGCCGTTTATGACATCACGGCAGACCAGCTCCACGAAGATGCCATGAAAGCTGCCGTGCAGAATCGCCCGGCAAAGCTTCATAACATGAACGATGTTATGCGTGACATGATGGGGGACATGAGCGGCCTTGTTCCCATGAATGAGCCTTCTCCCCTGTGGGTGGCCACCGTGGAGGGTGGACAGAATGGTGCCGGTGTGATTCAATATCCGGGTTTTCTGGATCAGGCGGCAGAAGCACTGGGCGGTGACTTCTACGTCCTGCCTTCCTCGGTTCATGAGGTCCTGCTCGTAGCCGACGACGGAAGCATGGAGCTCGGCTATTTGGAGGAAATGGTGCGGGGTGTCAACGAAACGGAAGTTTCCCCGGCGGAGCGCCTTTCCGACAATGTGTATCACTACGACAACGAGGCGCACATCTTTGAAAATGCCCGGACCTTTGAGGCACGCGAGGCGGCGAAGGAAGAGATTCTCACAGATGAGTCCTTTGATAAAGTGGTTGAGGAAGCACTCGCCAGGGAGACCATCAAGGTTCTTCTGGTGGAGCCGGAGGAGCGGCCGAGGGTGGTGGAGATCGGTACCGAGCTGGAGGATCTACAGCATGCGGTTGGCGGCGACATTGAGGTGGTTTATCCCTTTGAGGACCGTGTGGGACTGATTGTTAATGAGGAAGGTAAGCTCATTGGCCTTCCCCTGAACCGGGCGCTTCGGGATGAAAACAATGAAGTGTATGACATCATTGCCGGCCCCTTTCTGGTTGCTGGGCTCACCGAGGATAACTTCGGCTCCCTGACTGAGGAGCAGATCGGCAAGTTCGAGGGACTGTTCCATCAGCCGGAGACCTTTGTGAAGATGGGGCGCAGTATTATGGCAATCCCTGTCCCGGAAGAGGTGCTTCAGATGCGTGATGCAGTCAGAGCAAAGGAAGAAATGGGGGAGAAACCCAGGCGCAAAATGCCGGAAAGGGACAGCCACTGAGAGCGCGTTATACCCCTGGAAGTGATAGAAGGAGTTGGTATCTATGCAGGAGGAAGTAGAAAACAGAACGGTGAATTTGGCCATCAGCACGACCAAGATCACAGCGCGCGGTATTCTCCGGCTTGCGTTGAAGGGACTCGCCTATATCCGGCGCAAGTCTCAGGAATCGGCAATGAAAAAGCCCGTCGGCAAGCAGACGATTCAGGAGCTCATCGGCCAGAATCAGGGCGTTACAAACATCGACATCGCCCAAACGGATCTGAAGGGCTTTGAGAAGTATGCCCGAAAATACGGCGTCGATTATGCAATCACCAAGGATAAGTCTGTGTTGCCGCCCAAGTATCTGGTGTTCTTTAAAGCAAGGGATACGGATGCCATGACGGCCGCATTCAATGCCTACTCTGCAGAGATTCTGACCCGGAACAAGCGCCCGAGTGTTCTCAAAACGCTGCACAAGCTGATGGATGTGGTGCGCGATATCCCGGCCAAGGTTACGAACAGAGAAAAGCAGAGGGAGCAGTCACGATGAAGCTGGATACTGTTAAGCTGAAAAAGCTCCTGATTCTTGCTCTCCCGTATATCGTGGTCGGTTTGCTCTGCACCAACCTAGGAAAAGCCTGGCGCATGGCAGAGGGCGTGGAGGCGTCCGAGAAACTGCTGTCCTTCTTTGAGGAGATCGGCATTGCTTTTGGCAATCCGTTTCCCAGCCTTCACCCCGTTGACCTGATGGTGGGCCTGATCTGCGGTGCAGGTTTGCGGGTGGCTGTCTATCTCCGAGGGAAGAACGCCAAAAACTACAAGCACAACCGCGAGTACGGCTCAGCCCGCTGGGGGACCGCAAAGGATATTGAGCCATTTGTTGACCCGGTCTTTGCGAACAATGTGATTTTGACCCGAACAGAGCGGCTGATGATGAGCAACCGCCCGAAGAATTCCGCCAATGCCAGGAACAAAAATGTTCTGATTGTCGGCGGTTCCGGTTCCGGTAAAACGCGCTTCTGGATCAAGCCTAACCTGCTCCAGCTGCATAGCTCGTATGTGCTGACCGATCCGAAGGGGACTACGCTCCTTGAGGTGGGCAATGCGTTTGTTCATGCGAACTATCGCATCAAGATATTCAATACCATCAATTTTCGCAAATCCATGCACTACAATCCCTTCGCGTATATTCACAGCGAAAAGGATATCCTGAAGCTGACCACCACACTGATGGCAAACACCAAAGGAGAGGGCAAAGGCGGTGACCCCTTCTGGGATAAGGCAGAAACACTTCTTTACTGTGCTCTCATCGGATATATCCACTATGAGGCACCGAAGGAGGAGCAGAACTTCGCCACACTGATTGAGTTCATCAACGCCATGGAGGTGCGAGAGGACGATGAGGACTTCCAGAACTCGGTGGATCTGATGTTTGAGGACCTGAAAAAGAAGAAGCCGGACCACTTTGCGGTCCGGCAATATGCAAAGTTCAAGCTGGCTGCAGGTGTTGTATGCTTTAAGAGACTTCTTAATCAGTTGATTAGGAATCCGCTTAAAGCACACAGCTTGTGAGAAAGGAGTGCAAGAAAATGAGCAAGAGAAAGATTACTGCCCTGTATGAGCGTCTCAGCCGTGATGACGACCAGCAGGGCGAGAGCAACAGTATAGCCAATCAAAAAAAGCTCCTCGAAAGCTATGCTGCCCAGCATGGTTTCCCGAACCCCGTCCACTTTACGGACGATGGCATTAGCGGAACCCGGTTTGACCGTCCCGGCTTTATGGCTCTGATGAAAGAGGTCGAGGCAGGTAATGTGGAATATTTGTGTCTAAAAGACATGAGTCGTATGGGTCGTGACTATCTGAAAGTCGGTCAGATTATGGAAATTCTCCGGCAGAAAGGCGTCCGTCTGATTGCGGTCAATGACGGTGTGGATAGTGCCAAAGGGGACGATGATTTCACGCCGTTTCGGAACATCATGAACGAATTTTACTGCCGTGACACAAGCCGGAAAATCCGTTCCACCTTTCAGGCAAAGGGCAAATCCGGCAAGCACCTGACAGGGACAGTCATTTACGGCTACCTCTGGAATGAGACCAGAGACAAATGGCTGGTTGACCCGGAAGCCGCCGAGGTTGTGAAGCGTATCTACCAGATGACCATTGACGGGCTGGGACCATACCAGATCGCCAAAAAGCTGTCCGAGGAACAAGTCCTTATCCCTTCTGCCTATCTTGCCCAGCATGGCGAGGGCGTGAACAAGAACAAGACTTTCAAGGATATTTACGGCTGGGGTTCCTCTACGGTGGTGGAAATTCTGAAAAAGCGTGAATATCTGGGGCATACGGTCAACTTCAAGACCCGCAAGCACTACAAGGACAAGAAAAGCCACTATGTTTCCGAGGACGAATGGACAGTTTTTGAGAATACTCATGAAGCCATCATCGACCAGCAGACCTTTGACCTTGTGCAGAAAATCCGCAGCAATGTTCGCCGCTATCCCAATGGCTGGGGCGAGACCGCACCGCTGACGGGGCTGCTCTACTGTGCCGATTGCGGCGGCAAGATGTATGTCCACCGCACCAACAACGGCAAGCGGATTTCCCAGTACACCTGTTCCCAGTACAGCAAAGTCCCGGTGGGCGTGTTGTGCAAGACCCAGCACCGTATCAATGAATCGGTGGTTCTGGAATTGATTTCCGAGCTTTTGAAAGCCATTGCGGCGTATGCAAGGCATGACAGAGCCGAGTTTATCCGGGTGGTTCAGGAAGCGCAGGACAGCCAGCAGATAGCGGAAGTCCGAAAGAAAAAGACCCACCTTGCCACCGCCAGAAACAGGCTGAAAGAACTGGAAGTCCTGCTTTGTAAAATCTATGAGGACAACATTCTGGGCAAGCTGCCGGACAGCCGCTATGCCACGCTGGACGCACAGTACGGCAAGGAGCAAGCCGAATTGACCGAGGAAATTTCTTCTCTGGAAGCCAGCCTGTCTGCCTTTGAGAAAAACAAGAAATCAGCGGAGAGTTTTATCTGCCTGATTGACAAGTACCAGAGCTTTGACAACCTGACCATTACCATGCTCAACGAGTTTATCGACAAAATCCTTGTCCATGAGCGTGACCGCAAGGGAAGCACCCAGACCACACAGGAAATTGAGGTTTATTTCAATTTTGTGGGTAGGTTTGTTCCCCCGGCATTTGGCGAAGTAGAGCTGACCCCGGAGGAACTGGAAGAACTCCGCAAGCGTGAGGAACGCAAGGACAGGCTCCACCAGAACTATTTGAAGCGAAAAGCCAGCGGAGCGCAGAAACGGTATGAGGAGAAAGTCAAAGCAAAGAAAAAGGCAGAGGTTGACGCCAAAAAAGCTGTTATCCGTTCAGAAGATATTGCCAGAGGGGTATTTGTCCCTGTCAGCAGTTTGCCGCAACGAGAGCCGCAGAAAGGAGCGCAGACAACATGAAAATCACTTACACACAGAATGGGGATTATCTTATTCCCGACATTAAAATTCGCAAGGTGAAGAAGCCCATCGGCCACTATGGCAGGCTCCGCAAATCCTATTTACAGCAGTTTCGCCCTATCTTGTATAACGAACTTGTCTTGACCGAAAAACTCCATGAGCATTGTGCCGAGATTGAGGAAGCGGCGCAACACCGTATTGAACTGATCGTACCAGAGCTGGCGAAACAATATGGCGTTACCGAAAAGCTGAAAGCTGAAAATCAAATGGAATGGGTTCGGCAGATGAACGCTTGCAAGGCACAAGCAGAGGAAATTGTGAAGCTTGAGCTGATTTATGATTGAGGAGGATTAACATGGATAACGGTTATATTGTGCGTTTTATCCGCATGGATAAAAAAGAGAACGAAGAATATTTTTATCACTCATTTAACGATGCAATTAGTCATTTAGAGCAGTTCAGAAACGATGATTCAGGACTGTTCAGACGGATCGAAGTCATAGATAGTTACACACTCCATCTGCCTTACTCCGTCCTTGAATTTCAATCAGCAGATTGTTTTGTGTAAATTTACAATTAGGCACTTGCGACAACACACGATAGCGTGTATAATTAAACCTAATAAGATTGAGGTGATTATATGATTATCGCTCTTACAGAATACGCAAGAATGCACAACAGAAGCGGGGATACGCTCCGACGCCTTGCGGAGAGTGGTGCACTTAAAACAGCAAAAAAAATCGGGAGAAATTGGACTGTAGATAGTGAGGAAGAATATCCAACAAAACGACGGATAACAACAAAACATATCACTGTTGTATCTTTATTTTCTGGTTGTGGCGGCATGGATTTAGGTCTCATAGGCGGCTTTGATTTCTTGGGAAAGCACTATGCCAAGACAGGTTTTGAAATCATCTGGGCAAATGAAATCAGCCCGGCAGCTTGTAAGACCTATCGAGAAAACTTCGGTGACTATATCATTGAAGGTGACATTGAGGAACAGATAGAAAATCTTCCTGCATCGGCAGATATCGTTGTCGGGGGGTTCCCTTGCCAGGATATTTCCATCAACGGGAAAATGCTTGGTGTAAATGGGAAAAGAAGCAGCCTGTATACCTATATCGTCGAAGCGGTAAAAAGAATAAAACCTAAAGCCTTTATCGCAGAAAATGTAGGTGGTCTGTTGCTCAAGCAAAATGAGTATTCGCTTAATAAGATACTTGAAGATTTTAATTCTCTGGGATATAACCTAAGTTACCAACTATACCATGCTGAGGATTACGGTGTACCGCAGACAAGAGAACGAGTATTTTTTGTTGGAACAAAAAAGGGGTTGCCTAACTTTGTTCCTCCAAAGCCAAGTGTCTTTGCACCAATCACAGCCTACGAAGCACTACATGATTTGGAAGAACATCCGCAAGATAAAGCGTTTTCCCATATTTGGAGCAAAGCAAAAGTAAGTGGAGAGCAAGGAAACCGCCGCTTAGTTGCCAATCGTCCTGGCTATACTATGCGGGCAGAGTGTCATGGAAATATACAATTTCATTATGCACTTCCCCGTAGAATTTCCATGCGAGAAGCGGCTCGTATTCAGTCTTTCCCTGATTCGTTTTCTTTCCCTTGCGGATTGCGGGAAACAGAAAGACAGATTGGAAATGCTGTCCCGCCTGTACTTGCATGGCATATAGCTAATTCTGTAAAAAATGTTATCGAAGGGAATAAGAATAGAGTATGACAAAAAATGAATTTGAAGAAATATTAAACATATGTTGTGCCCACTTGACAGATGAAGCCCGAGCTACGGGATTTAAGACTTCTGCTCAATTTGAGAACCGTGTGCGAGAAGTTCTGAGTGAAATTACAAAGGACAATCAGACCTTTCAAATTGATTTTAACCCACACCCGCAAGCATTTCCTGACATTGCAATGGGCGAATATGGTGTTGAAGTAAAATTCACTCTGAACGATACTTGGCGTAGTATTGCAAATAGCGTTCTCGAAACCCAGCGTATTGATGAAGTCAAACATATTTATGTAGTGTTTGGGAAAATGGGTGGAGTCCCAGAGGTACGCTGGGGCGAGTACGAACAGAGCGTTATTCATGTCAGAACATCCCATGTACCTCGTTTTGAAATTGAACTTCCTTCTGAAAAAGCTGACGTTAAAGAATCCTTATTTGCACAGATGGGTATTCGATATGATGACTTCAGAAAGCTCGATATGCAGGATAAGATGAAGTACATCAGAGCCTACGCAAGAAAGATACATCCCGATGGACGCTTGTGGTGGGTTGAAGATAAAGAAGATTCAGATGAACATACGACACCAGTTCAGGCACGTCTTTATACAAACCTCACAACGGAAGAAAAAACTCACCTTAGAGCAGAAGCGGCGTTGCTTTGCCCAAGCATTGTTAAATCAGGGCGGTCACGAAACAAATACGATGATATGGTACTCTATCTGTTAACCTATCACGGCGTATTGTGCCATCAGGCACGAGATTTATTTTCTGCTGGTAGCGTTGCTAACCCTAAAAACGATGATGAGGGAGGTATCTATATTGAACGAGCCTTAAAACTCATAGAAAATGAAATGAAAGCGGCAGCTCTCCGCATGGATGACGCTTTGTTCGTTGAATATTGGGGTGAGAGTGTTCCGCCAGAAAAAAGAATCAAACGTTGGCTCGAAAAGGCAGACGAGCTTGCAACAGAATGGACTCCATCAAAGAGCTTGTTTCTTGAGTAGTTCAAAACCCTTTAGGAACTAAAGGGCGCACTTCTATACTCTCCTGCCGGAAGTATTCGTGCGTCCTGCGGCGCTTCATTCTCTGTCAGCAGGAAAACCGGCAGACCGAGAATGTTCCGTCACTTCGTTCCGACAAGGTGGCTACACCCCCTTGCGCCGCTTATGCGGCTATCCCCTGTGGACTTGCCGTCCGCAAACAGCATAAAATGCTGTTCACCGCCAGCAAGTTTGATAAAGACAAATCGAAAGTTTTTGAGGTATATGTATGAAGAAAATAATGTATTTTGTCCCACCATCACTTGCGCTACTGCTATATATTGTATTAGGCTTTGTGGCAGATTTTGGTGCGATTAACCCTTGGGTATGGCTTTGGATTGCTGTGATGTTCGTATCATCTTTTGTTCTACTTAAAAACAAGTGGTACGGCTGCATCGGCGGTTTGGTTGTTGGCGGTGTGTTGATTTATATGAGCACACAATACACCGGACAGGTCATTGATGTTGAGCGACCTTTGGGAGTAATCCTTTGCGTTTATTATCTGATATGCGGCATTGCTGTTTATAAAAAAACGAAGAGATAAATTTCTATATACCAAACCATCAAAACTAAATACCAAAAAACTGACCGTTGATCTACACCGCCGTGTGAGAAATCAGCGGTCTTTTTTTATCCCTATTTTCAGAAAAGGAGGTCATTTTTATGCCAGACAAGAAATCACTCGACCAGCTTCGTTTGGAGAAAGAACGGGCAGAACTCAGGCTTGCTCAAGAGCAGCGCAGGCTGACCCGTCTGGAAAACCGCAAGCAGTATTACGAGAAAGGCGAACGGGCGAAGCGCACCCATGAGCTGTGCAACATCGGCGGTACGGTGGAAAGCCTTGCCCCGATGTTCAAGGGACTGCCCAAGCAGGAAATGTATGAACTGCTGGAAATGGTCTTTTCTCTGCCGGAGGTACAGCACACACTCCGCAGCTTTGTCAGCCGAAAGGAGGACGCAGAAGATGGCTCTGTTCCATTTCACAGCAGACCAGATTAAACGCAGCGAGGGGCAATCGGTTGTGGCTTCCGCTGCCTACCGTTCCGGGGAAAAGCTCCACAGCGCCTACTACGGCGAGGACAGCGACTACACCAGAAAGAAAGGCGTCATCTGTTCCGAAATTCTCCTGCCGCCCCATGCGCCGAGGGAGTTTGCCGACCGGGAAACCCTCTGGAACGCCGTAGAACACGCCGAGCATGGGAAGAAAGCCCAGCTTGCATACAGCTTTGAAGTTTCCTTGCAGAATGAGTTTTCCCTTGAGGAAAATATAGCTCTGGCAAGGAAATTTTTGTTGGACAACTTTGTGAGCCGGGGCATGACGGTGGATGTGGCGTTTCACGAAAAGGAGACCGAGGAAGGCGGCACACCCAACCCCCACTTCCATTTTCTCTGCCCCATCCGTCCCATGAACCCGGACGGGACATGGGGCTTTAAGCAGCACCGAGTGTACCGGCTGGACGAGGACGGAAACCGCATCCGTGACCAGAACGGCAAGTTCCTCTTTGACGCTGTTCCCACAACAGACTGGGGAGACCCGGAAACGCTGGAATACTGGCGAAAGGCATGGGCTGATGTGTGCAACGCCAAGTTTGCCGAGAAAGGGCTTGATGTCCGTATCGACCACCGCAGCTATGAGCGGCAGGGACTTGACCTCTTGCCCACTGTCCATGAGGGAGCCACTGTCCGGGCAATGGAGAAAAAAGGCATCCGCACCGAGAAAGGCGAGTTCAATCGCTGGATAAAAGCCACCAATGCCGTTATCCGGGACATCCGGGGAAAAATCGCCGTCCTGCTGGACTGGATAAAGGAAGCCAAAGCCGAGCTGGATAAGCCCAAGCCCCCAGACCTGGCTTCTCTGCTGGGCAGCTATTACGCCTACCGCAAATCCAAAGCCTACTCCCAGAAAGGTAAACTCAACAATCTCAAAGAGATGAACGAGACCTTCAATTATCTCCGGGAGAACGGCATTACTACCCTTGCGGATCTGGAAAGCCGGGTGCAGAGCCACCAGACCACCGTGGACAGCTTAAAGGCAACGCTGGACAGCCAGAACGCCCGTATGAAAGCCATCCGCAGCCTGTCTGATGACAGCGAGACATTCCAGCGGCTCAAGCCTGTGTTTGCCGGTTTGCAGAAAATCAAGTTTGATAAGCCCAGAGCCGCATACAAGGCAGCGCATGAAGCTGAGCTGAAACAGTTTTACGCCGCCAGACGAAGGCTGTCTCAGGAGTTCCCAGACGGAAAAGTGGATATGAAAAAGCTGTCCGAGGAATACAGCACTTTGGAAAAGACCCATTCTGAGACCTATGCCCAGTTTAAGACCATCCGGGAGGACTTACAGCGGCTTTGGAGCATCAAGTCGAAGATTGATACTGCCCGCAGTTTTCACGAGCGAACAGAGGAACAAACGCTCCAAAATCAACCCCAAACACGACACAAAAAGGAGGACATTGACCGATGAATTATACACAAGCACAGATTGACAAGGCGAACGCTGTCAGTCTGGAAGATTTTCTCCGTTCGCAGGGAGAGCAGCTTATCAAAAGCGGCAGAGAATACCGCTGGAAAGCGCATGACAGCCTGACTGTCCGGGGCAACAAGTGGTTTCGCCACAGCCAGAGCAAGGGCGGCTATCCCATTGATTTTGTCATGGAGTTTTACGGCAAGAGTTTTCCCGAAGCTGTGGAACTTCTGACCGGGGAGCATGGCGAAGCTCCCAAGACCGCACCGCCGATGGAGTTCCGGCTTCCCAAACCCAGCAGAACCGCCGACAGGACAATTCAATATCTTTGTGAAGCACGAGGTCTCAGCAAGCAGATTGTTGAGACCTTTCTTCTTTCCGGGGATATTTATGAGGACAGCAGCCACCACAACGCTGTCTTTGTGGGCAGGGACAGAAGCGGTATTCCAAGATATGCTCATATCCGGGGAACGGCAGACAGTTTCCGGCAGGACATTTCCGGCTCGGATAAGTCCTATGGCTTTGGCTATGTGGGAAACGGAAACCAGCTCTTTGCCTTTGAAGCCCCCATTGATTTGCTGTCTTTCCTCTGCCTGTATCCGCAGGAATGGCAGTCCCGCAGCTACCTTGCTTTGGGCGGTGTGTCCGGCAGGGCTTTGGAGCGTTTTCTCTCTGAACGCAGGGATATACAGAAAGTGTTCCTCTGTCTGGACAGCGATACCGCAGGAAGTGAAGCCTGTCAGCGGCTTTTGGGGATAATTCCCGATAAAATCCCCGTTGTCCGTCTTGTCCCGGCAAGAAAGGACTGGAATGATGTTCTCCGGCAGAAAGGCGAGATAGATAACCGTAAATTCATAGCTGAGACTATCCCCATGCGTGAACCGCCGGAAATTCAGCCTGTTCCCATGCTCCGTATGGCAGATGTGGAGCTGACAAGCGTGGAATGGCTCTGGTTTCCCTATATCCCTTTTGGGAAGCTGACCATTATCCAGGGCAACCCCGGCGAGGGCAAAACCTACTTTGCCATGCGGCTGGCGGCAGCCTGTACAAACCGAAAGCCCCTGCCCGATATGGAACCGCTGGAACCGTTCAACATCATCTATCAGACCGCCGAGGACGGGCTGGGCGATACCGTCAAGCCCCGTCTCATAGAAGCCGAAGCTGACCTTGACCGGGTACTGGTCATTGATGACAGGGACATACCGCTGACCCTTACCGATGAACGGCTGGGACGGGCAATCCGGGAAAACCATGCAAGGCTGGTTATCATCGACCCGGTACAGGCGTTTCTGGGTGCTGATGTGGATATGAACCGGGCAAACGAGGTGCGACCCATCTTCCGCAGTTTGGGAGAGATTGCACAGGAGACCGGGTGTGCCGTGGTGCTGATCGGACACCTGAACAAAGCTGCCGGAACACAAAGCACTTACAGGGGGTTAGGCTCCATTGACATTACGGCGGCAGTCCGCAGCCTGCTCTTTATCGGCAAGCTGAAAGATAGCCCCACCACAAGGGTTTTAATCCATGAGAAAAGCTCTCTTGCCCCACCGGGACAGTCCCTTGCCTTTTCTCTGGGAGACGAGAAAGGCTTTGCATGGTTGGGAGCTTATGACATTACCGCCGATGAGCTGCTTGCCGGGACGGACACAGGCAAGACCGAAAGCAAGACCGCACAGGCAGAAGCCCTGATACTCGATTTACTGGCAAATGGAAAGAAAATGCCGAGTGCAGAGCTGGAAAAGGCGGTCAATGACAGGGGTATATCGTCCCGTACCCTCAGAACAGCAAAAGCCCGGATGGGAAGCCGACTTGTCACCGAAAAAAACGGTGCTTCATGGGTCTGCTATCTCCGGGCATAAGTCAAGAAGGCAAAGGTGGCAAAGTGGTTATAGATACCTTAAAGTTGCCGCCTTGCCTTCTTCTTTTTCTCACAACGATTTTTTTACAGGAGGATTTTCTATGACAGAGACCACAAACACAGCGAAAACCGAACCTTGCCCGACATTCAAGCGAACCATCGGCAAGACTACCTATCTTGTCCGTGTCCATTTCAGCGAGACCAGCAAGGAGACGATGGAGGATAAAATCAAGCGTCTGCTCCGGGAGGAAGTCCGCAGAATGTGACTTTTTTCTGAATATGATTAAAAAGTCCTTGACAACTGGCATCAGGCAGTGCGGCGGAGGATTTGTTTATCGAATTGTTCAGCGAGACGTTTGGTGCAGAGAAAGCGAAGTACCTGTATTCGCAGTACCATTTTTACGATATTTATCAGGACAGCCGTTATGCGGATTTTGTACTGGAGGATGGAGGACGCCGTATCGCAATCGAAATCGACGATGAGGCATCCCATAATCCTCAGCTTGTGTCTCGGGATAAATTCTATGATGATCTCCTCAAGCAAAACAGCATGGTGTATCTGGGATGGGACGTTTATCGTTGGGCAGTACGGCAGATGCAGGTCCAGCCCGAAGGAGTAAAGGATGAGCTACGCATCTTCTTGGGAAGCCATCCGCAGTTTCGAGAGATCGAGGACTATCTCCCCGCCCAGCGCGGCAAGGAACTGGATGGTTCTCAGCTCGATTTGAAAAAGCACCAGATCGAGGCGCTGAAATCGCTGCAGGCGATGCGGGATAACTGCGAAACAATCGCGCTGCTGCATCACGCCACCGGTACCGGAAAAACAGTAACCGCAGTCATGGATGCCAAGAACTGTGGCGGACGTACGCTTTTCCTTGCCCATACCCAGGAACTGGTGAATCAGGCGGCAGAGACATTCCGCAAGCTATGGCCGAGTGTCACAGTGGGACGATATGTGGAAAATATGAAGCAACCCAACGCCCATGTGGTCTGCGCCAGCGTACAAAGCATAGCGCTGCATCTGGATGAGTTCCGGGACGATGCGTTTGACTATCTGATTGTGGATGAGGCGCATCACGCCTCTGCGGATACATATCAGAAGATTTTGTCCTACTTCAAACCGGCATTTACTTTGGGGCTGACCGCTACACCAGAGCGCACCGATGACGGGAAAATCATTTTAGAGATTTTCAAGAATACTGCCCACAAACTGGATATTCAGACAGCGGTGGAAATCGGCGAGCTGGTGCCCATTCGCTGCATCCGTATCCATACAAACATTGACCTGACCAAGGTGCGATTCAACAGTGTACAATACAATATCCGGGATCTGGAAAGCAAGATTTATGTGCCGGAGCGCAACCGCTTGATCGTGGATACCTGGCTTCAATATGTGCGGGATAAGCGCACGGTGGTGTTTTGCGCTTCGGTGAAGCATGCCGAACAGATTGCTGAGTTGTTCCGAGAGGCAGGTGTGCGTGCGGCGGCTGTTTCCGGCGGCATGAAACAGTCTGAGCGTAGAGAGTTTCAGGATCGATTTGCCAGCCGGGAAATCCAGGTGCTTTGTGCCTGCGACCTGCTCAATGAAGGATGGGATTGCCCGGAAACGGAAGTCCTGTTTATGGCACGCCCCACTATGTCCCGGGTGCTCTATACGCAGCAGCTGGGGCGTGGTATGCGGTTGTACCCGGGCAAAGAAAGCCTGATGGTTTTTGACTTTGTGGACAACGCCAGCCAATACAATATGCCCCAATCACTGCATCGTTTGTTCAAGCTTAAGGAATACAGACCGGGTGAAAAGGTGATTGCGCCTGCCGCGGAAAGAGCAGCGGAGGCGTCGCTGTATGCAAAGGGAGAGAAACCGGAAGCGTTGATCGACTGGCCGGTGGATGCCACGGATTATGAGTTGGTGGACATCTTCAACTGGCAGGACGAGGCAGAGGGAATGATCTCTCAGATGGAGTTTGTCCGGCGAGTGGATGTACAGACGGAAACCATTGAGCGGTATGTGCGGGAAGGAAAGCTGGTGCCGGATTTGGTGGTTCCCATGAGTGAGCACCGGACTTTCAAGTATTTCAAAGAGGAAACGCTGGAGAAGTATGCGGCGCAATATGGCTGGACCCTGATCGACGACTCCAACCGCAAGGAGCTGTTTCTGGACATGATTCGCCAGATGGACATGAGCTATTCCTACAAGCCTGTGCTGATCAAGGCGATTTTGCTCTATGCCGATGATAAGGGGCGTATCAAGTTGGCGGATATCGTTTCGTATTTTCGTTCCTACTACGAAGGCCGCCGTGCTGCGGGGCTGGTGGTAGAGAAGAAGAACAGCATCTTCGCCAAGGGTGGCTACACCGACAAAGAGGCAGAACGGAATATCCTAGCCAATCCATTTAAACGATTTGAGGATATGCAAATGCTTCGCCATACCAAAACATTGGGTATCATACAGGTGGACGATGCAGTGTGGAAAAAGCTCACGAAGCGAGAAAAGTCCGAAGTCGATCAAATTTGCGACCAGAAGCTGACAGCATATTTTGGAAGAATGAGCTGAGTTGAATATACAAATAGATAAAAATCACAAAGGAGACCCCGTAGCATTTGATGCGGGGCTTTAAACTTTGAAGCTTCAATTTTTAAGAAAATATGCATTGCTATTTGTACTGTTTTAGTGTTTCAAAGAAACGCGCAGCCATCACCAAGTGATGATCGATAAGGGCTTGGGATTGTCCCAACAAGCGGTTTGTTCACTTTGGGGAGAACGAAGTTTTCGCAGGGCTTGGCCAAGGAAACATTGCTTGCAAATTAGTGAGGTGCTCAAAATATTGTGCAGCAGGAAGCTGCAAGCATTTGATTTTCCGCGAGGTTTAGAGTACAATTATCATGGTTGTTTATAAGCGCTAGAATGGAAATGGGGACGACATGAGATATTTATCAATTACCCAAATATCAGAAAAATGGAACATTTCTCCGAGATGGATAAACGATTTGTGTTCTGGAGAAAGAATTTCTAGCGCAATGAAAATTGGTTCATACGGGGCAATTCTAGAAGATGCAGAACGTCCTAAAGATGCTCGTATAAAGAGTGGTCGATATATAAAAAATAAGAGGTAATAAAATGGCAGCAATAAACGATTTGATTAGCCAGATTCAAGATGCTGAACTCAGAGATCGGATTCAAAGAGAAGTTAACAAACTTTCTAAGCAGAAAAAATTGGGTTTGGTTTTTGAAGAGCATTTACCGGAGTGCACTCCTCTTTATGATATGCCAATCAAAAAAGGGTGCAATGTCATGCGTCGGGATAACAAAGAGGATAAATCTATTTACGTTATTTTAAAAATTGAAGAAGGAACTGCTATTTGTAGCAAGCGCGATCAACATGATGAGGTCGTCCACTTTGCACTGACTGATATTGTGCGTATTGCAGAATTTGGAGAGCCTATATATCCATATCTAAAACCGCTTGACTCTGTGTGCAATGCTCCAGATTCCAAACTTTGGCATATATTGATTGAATCCGATAACTACCACGCACTTCAGCTTCTAGAATACTTCTATGCTGGGCAAGTTGATTGCATTTATATTGATCCTCCGTATAACTCCGGGGCCAAAGATTGGAAATATAACAATGACTACGTTGATGGAGCAGATTTGTATCGTCATAGCAAATGGCTCAGCATGATTCAAAAACGCTTATATATTGCAAAGCGGCTCTTAAAGATGGAGAGTTCAGTTTTAATAGTTACAATTGATGAGAAAGAATATCTTCATCTAGGATGCTTGTTAGAGGAAATGTTTCCACATGCAAATATACAGATGATAACAACCGTTATCAGTAGAAATGGAACAAGTCGAGAAAATGAGTTTTCTAGAGTTGAAGAATATATTTTTATATGTAGATTTGGAAATATGGGGGTAACGCGTAGCAACGATAACATGCTCTCAGAAGGGACTGACGGCGTAATCAGCCGTGTATGGTTTAATTTTATGCGAACCAGTACCCCAAGAAGTAAAACCAAAGGACAGTTCTTTCCAATCTATATCGATGCGAATTCTAAAAAAATCGTTAGTATCGGGGAGCCCCTTGCGCCCAATGAGGTAGCAGCTAATATTATCTCACCGGAAGGACAGATCGCTGTTTTTCCAATCAAAGATGATGGTTCTGAAGCAACATGGGGGGCTATTCCAGAAACAACAAAGGAGCTGCTCAAAAACGGCTTTCTGCGTGTTGGAACCTATGACAAAAAAACAAACAGATGGAATATTCAATATGTTCGCCAAGGAGATCAGAAGAGAATTGTGTCAGGTGAAATATTGGTTACAGGCATTGCCGAGGATGGTTCAAAAATTCTGGAGCCAGTTGATGCAACGCAAAGGACAGTGTTTCCCAAAACTGTATGGAATCGGAAATCGCATGATGCAACAGAACATGGCACTCGACTATTAAAACAGTTTATGCCAGATGGTAGATTCTCATATCCAAAATCATTATATGCTGTGAGAGATACCATACGTTTCTTTGTGTCTGATAAACCAGATGCGCTTATTCTGGATTTCTTTGCTGGCTCAGGAACCACGCTCCATGCAGTCAATTTGCTCAATGCTAGTGATAACGGACAGCGCCGGTGCATTTTGGTTACCAATAATGAATTATCAGAAGAAGAAGCTAAACGCCTTAGAGCTATGAATTTCTGTGAAGGCGATGAGGAATGGAATAAACTAGGGATTGCAAGATATGTTACATGGCCTAGAACAGTGTGTAGTATTGAAGGTCATGATATTAATGGCAAGCCTGTGAAGGGTAATTATTTGGAAACGGAGATGCCTATTGCTGATGGGTTCAAAACCAACGCAGCTTTCTTCCAGCTTGGTTTCCTTGACAAAACGACAATTGCACTAGGTATGAACTTCAAGGAAATGCTTCCTATTTTTTGGATGAAATCTGGTGCAATCGGGGCATGCCCAACGATAGAAAATGAAATGATTCCGACAATGCTCATTTTACCAGAAAATAGATTTGCAATTCTTATGAACGAAAATGCATATGCGGAATTTAGAGAAAAGCTTAAACAATACCCTGAAATTCAAACAGTTTTTTTGGCGACAGACTATGATGTGCATTATCGTACGATGGTAAAAGATTTAAACGTAGAAAACACGTATCAACTTTTTAGGGATTATCTAGATCACTTTAGACTAAATAGGGGGAGAAATTAAAATGATATGCGAATTATTTTCTTTCCAAAAACAAGCCGTCAATGATCTTCGTTTTCGCGTTGCAATGGCGCTTAACAATTATCGCATGTTGAAAATCCCTCAGGTTGTTTCTTTGCAGGCACCTACAGGATCCGGTAAAACCATCATTATGTCTTCTCTTATCGAGGATATTTTCTTTGGGTCTGAGCAGTTTACAGAGCAACCGGATGCCATTTTTGTATGGCTTTCCGATTCCCCTCAGTTGAATGAGCAATCAAAACAAAAAATCGAATTAAAGGCAAATAGAATTCGTTTGGATCAGTGTGTCGTTATTTCAGACGAATCTTTTGACATGGAGGTCTTGGAAGATGGCCGAATTTACTTTTTGAACACACAGAAACTTGGCAAAGCCGGAAATTTGAGCCGCCACTCCGATACACGCCAATACACGATTTGGGAAACAATTGAAAATACTGCCGAGTTAAAGTCGGATCGTCTGTATTTTGTTATTGATGAGGCCCATCGCGGAATGCAAGGACGTCAAGCGGGCACTGCTACCACTATTATGCAACGCTTTATTAAGGGAAGTCACGAGTATAATCTTTCCCCCATTCCGGTGGTCATTGGTATGAGCGCAACCGCAGAGCGCTTTGATACTCTTGTCGGTAGAGGTACAAATTCCACTCTGCACAAAGTTATTATTTCACCCGCGCAGGTCCGTCAGTCCGGATTACTGAAGGATCGTATCTTTATCACTTACCCAGAAGATCCGACCAAACATAGTGATATGGCGGTGCTCCAGGCTGCCACTGATGAATGGATGGAAAAGTGTAAACACTGGTATCAGTATACCTATGAGCAGCACTACTCAAATGTAAATCCAGTATTTGTGATTCAAGTTTGTGCCGGTTCTGGAAGGAATATTTCGGATACTGATCTTGATGATGTTATTGCAAAAATTGAGGAACGCATTGGCGAAACTTTCAAAGAACATGAGGTGGTACACACCTTTGGGTCAACAGGGATTTTAACAATCCATGGCCTGACTGTTCCGCATGTAGAGCCTTCTGAAATTGCAGATGATAAACGTATTCGCGTAGTTCTGTTTAAGGAAAATCTTTCAACTGGATGGGATTGCCCGCGTGCAGAAACGATGATGTCATTCCGCCGTGCAGAAGATGCAACGTATATTGCTCAGTTACTGGGACGAATGGTGCGTACTCCTCTGCAGTGTCATGTAATGGTTGACGACTTCTTGAACGATGTACGATTGTTCTTGCCTTATTTCAATAAAGATACGGTTCAGAAAGTTATTGACGAACTTCAGGCGACTGAGGGTGGAGAAATCCCAACCGTTATTGAAGGCGAATCCATGGAAGAACAGACCTATGATACATGGACGGTCCATACAAGCAAAAAGAAAACAGTTCAGCAGGCTCCGGGCCAGATGAGTTTCTTTGATTATCAGACTGGCATTCAGGCGGATCTAATGGCAAAACCATCTATGCAAGGAGCTGATTCTGTAAGTACAGAATCAGCTGTACAGGCAACGTCTTCTGTGCAACTAGAGAAAGCGAATGATAACGATATTGGCGCCGCCCCAAGTAAGGTCCCTGCAGCTACGCAGGAAACTTCTGGTACTACTACAACGGCTTCCCAGAATATTAAACCTGAACTAACGCCCATAGTCCCGCAAACATCTTTGCTTGCAACTATTGATCGAGAAGGAATTACGAAATTCATCAACGAGCAAGGCTACTTGACTTATATGGTGCGTACAGTTCGGATCAATAGCTATCTCAAGTCTTTGATGAGTTTAGCCGGTTTACTGACACAGTATAACATTTGTATCACTGCAATTGATGATGTAAAGAATGATGTAACTGAGCTCATTCACAACTATGTAGATTCTCTTCGCAAAGAAGGCAAATATGATGACCTGATGAAGCAGGTCATGGAACTGAAGCTTTCCGTACAGATCTTTGATGTATTCGGCGAAGCAATACAAACGGAGAACTTAGTTGATTTGTTTGCAACATCGGAGACCGATTTGGATCGTCAGCTTCGTGCTGCCGATGCAAAGATGGGTGGTTGCGGATTTCATCTGGCTTACGGTCGAAAGTACATTGATTTCGATAATCCGAATACATTTAAGATTGACTGCATTCTCTTTGCCTTTGACAGTGAATGTATTGCGCGGTTGAACCAATATGCAGAGGCGAAATTTCATGAACTGAATGATCAATATCGGATGTATATTGCAGCAAAGCCTGAGAAGTGCAAAAAGCAATATAGTGATATTGTTGCTGATGGTGATGAGATTAGCAAACACAACTTTACGCTTCCTGAAACTATTAGCGCAAAAGTCGAAAACGGAGGAATTGCGTTCCACGATCACCTTTTTGCGAATGCAGAGGGGGTTGCTCGAATTAAGCTGAATAGTTGGGAACTTGGTGTACTTGAGGAAGAGCGGAAGCGACCGGATTATGCGTGCTGGCTGCGCAACCCTTCTCGTCAATCTTGGTCGCTGCGTATTCCATACGAGATGGAAGGCAAATGTAAAGAAATGTTTCCTGACTTTCTTATCATCCGTAAAGATGATCAATTAGGATATATTGTGGATATTTTGGAACCCCATAATCCTGATTTTAAAGATAATCTTGGAAAGGCAAAAGGCCTCGCGCACTATGCATCTCAAGAAACGCGAATGGGAAGAATTCAGTTAATTCGTATGGCAAAAGACTCTGCAGGAACCAATCGTTTTAAGCGGCTTGAATTGGCTAAAGGGTTAATCCGGAATAAGGTGCTTGCAGCCATCAATACAGACGAGTTGGATCACATTTTCGACACAGATGGTGTCTTTGAAGATTAATTTGCGTATAGGAAGGTAATTAAGCATGGAACATACGGATGCTGCAAAGGCTCCATACAACTTCATAGATTTATTTGCTGGAGCCGGGGGACTATCCGAAGGCTTTATTCAAGCGGGATTTTCACCTGTAGCACATGTGGAGATGAATCCGTATGCTGCAAGAACACTGGAAACCAGAACCGGATACTATTATCTGAAAGAACAAGGGAAATTAGATATATATCGCGACTACATTCAGGGAAAGATTTCTCGAGATGAGTATCTCAAGAATATCCCGGCAGAACTTTTGAAATCGGTGTGTTGTGAGACTATGTCTGATGAAACCCTTCCCGGGCTGTTCAATGCAATTGATGAAATCCTTTTGCAAAAAGGCATTGAAAAGGTTGACGTTATCATTGGTGGACCGCCATGCCAAGCGTATTCCCTAGTTGGGCGAGCCCAAAGCAGGCGTATGGAAACCCCAATGTCTGCTGATCCAAGAAATAATTTATATAAACTTTATGCAAAATTTCTGCAAAAGTACCAGCCGAGGATGTTTGTCTTTGAAAATGTTATGGGTATCAAATCGGCTAACGGGGGGGCTACATGGACAAAGATTCAGGAAGCATTACGTACTGTTGGATATGAAATTGACTTCCACGAACAGAACTCGAAAAATTTCGGAGTTTTACAAAACAGAAGAAGAATGATCATTGTCGGTTGGTTAAAAGACAGTGGTCTTTCTTATCCGAAGTTTCAGGCGAAGACCTTTCAAGCGACAGTCAATGATGTTTTGAGCGACCTTCCTTCATTGCGTCCAGGCGAACGGTCCACTGAGTACGCTTCTACAGAAGCCAGCGAATATCTTAAAGAAACCGGCATTCGTAAAGAGGGCGATTTATTAACGCATCATTGTGCAAGGCCTAACAAACCTCGTGACATCGAAATCTATAAGAAAGCAATTGAACTTTGGAATGATGGCCATCAACGATTAAATTACAACGATCTTCCAGATGAATTGAAGACACATAAAAATCGAAAATCCTTTTTGGATCGATTCAAAGTTGTTGAAGGCGATGAAGCGTGTTGTCATACCATGCTGGCCCATATTTCTAAGGATGGTCATTATTTCATCCACCCAGATATCAACCAGCATCGTTCTATTACGGTAAGAGAAGCTGCTCGTATTCAATCATTCCCGGACGATTATTTTTTTGAAGGGCCCAGAACTGCTCAGTTTATACAAATAGGCAATGCAGTTCCAGCACTTATGGCAAAAGGAATTGCAGAAGGAATAGCCAGAGAGCTAAGTGTGGAGGAAAGCGATGGAAAGCAATCTCCTACTTGAACAATATAGTTGGTACAAAAAGCAACAATTGGCAGAGTCTCCGTTTAAGTGCTTACTGAACGCAGATATTAAGCTAAATCCACACCAGATTAATGCCTTCTGTGCGGCTATCCAGGCTTTAAAAACTGGAGGAATAATCCTAGCAGATGAAGTTGGCTTAGGAAAAACGATAGAGGCCGGTCTCGTTTTAAATTACGTTATTGATTCAGGCGCTAAAAAAATTCTCATATCCCTTCCAGCAACGCTAAGAAAACAATGGGAGGTCGAGCTTATTGAGAAGTTTGGACGTCAAGCAGTTATCCTGGACCGATACACAGTTGAACGTGACCATGTCAATATTCAACGTAGTCTCGAAGACAGAGATGGCGTAAGCATTGTTATAGCTTCCTATGATTATTCGTCGAAGTTGATTAAGAGATTCCCACGGGTTAAATGGGATTTCCTTATTATTGATGAGGCTCATAATCTTAGGAACGTTTTTCATGGGACGAAAAGGGCTAAGAACTTATATGATCTCACAAAAGGGATTCCTAAAATCCTGCTCACAGCAACACCTTTGCAGAATTCCTTGACAGATTTGCATGGATTGGTATCCTTTATTGATCCAAGAATTTTCGGTCCAGAGAAAATATTCCACAAACGATTTATTGAAGGCGGAGACTATGACGAATTAAAGCAGGAGCTCCGCCCCGTACTGTACCGCACACTTCGTAGAGATGTCGGCAAGTATATGTCATTTAGTAAGAGAACATGTGTCACGGTGGATTTTCATCTTAGCCAAGAAGAGAAAGAACTCTACGATGCGACAAATGCTTTCCTTAGATGTGACCATTTGTATTCTATTCCCACAGCCAATCGTGGGCTGGTTATTTTGGTTATCCGTAAGCTCCTTGCATCTTCCAGTTATGCACTGATTGAAACCTTTGAAGTTCTCGAGAGACGTCTTGAGAAACTATATGAAGGGACAAAATCCGCATATGCTCAAGAAGGCTTTGATTTATTTTGGGGCTTTGTTGAGGATGAAATTGACGAGGACGGCTTCAATGAATACGACGACGAGGAAACCGCAGCGAAGAAGCAGGCCATTCAAGCGGAACTCAAAATTGTAAGGAGTATCCTTAAACTATCCCGAAGCATAAAAACTAATGCCAAGATTACGGCTTTAAAGAGTGCGCTAACCTCGGCATTTGAACATCAATTATCCGAGAGACTTGATGAAAAAGCTGTCGTTTTTACCGAATCTAAACGTACACAGAAATATATCGCCGCAGAACTCAGAAAATCCGGGTATGGAGAGGAAGACATTCTCCTCTTCAATGGAGATTTTGACGACGTCATGACAAAAGAAATCTTCAGAGCTTGGCAAGTAAAAAACTTCAAGAAAACAAATTATGGCAAAAGCGTAGAGTACAAACATGCAATTGTCGATTATTTTAAGTATCATGCGAAAGTATTAATTGTCACCGATGCTGGTTCTGAAGGCTTAAACCTTCAATTTTGTAGTACCATTATCAATTACGATCTGCCGTGGAACCCACAGAAAATTGAACAACGAATTGGACGTTGCCACCGTTATGGACAAAAGCACGATGTAGTAGCTATTAACTTGCTAAATACCGATAATGAAGCAGATAGACGGGTATACGATATTTTGTCCAAAAAATTCGAGCTGTTTGAAGGCGTATTTGGCGCGTCTGATGTTGCACTTGGTGCATTGGAATCTGGCGTGAGTTTTGAAAAACGAATTTTAGATATTTATCAGAATTGTAGGAATATTACCGAAGTCAGGAAAGCCTTTGCGGCACTGAACCGTCAGCTGGATATCAGGAAGAATGCCCAAGCTGCAGAATTGCGTTCTATTCTTCTTACAGAAAGCAAAGAGGCAAAAGGCGAAGCCTTGGAAAAAACCAAAGCAGATATTGATAAATATTTGCGTGATGTCGAATATTGGAATCAAATTCCTGAACCAGAGATGGAACGAAAGTTGTATTATTGGCAGATTGATAATTGGGGCGAGCGAGTATTTGCATCTCATGGAACTTTATTCCTTGGTGCGTTTTTGGACAATGCAAAGCTGTTGTTTCCCGTATTATTACTCTGTGATGAGAACGGTGAATATATCGATTTTTCAGAGGACGATATTGTATCTGCTTTGGAAGAAGCTAACGATTCGGATGTAAGATTCTTTAACCCGACGGAGGCTGAAAAGGAAAGATTTTCGCAAATCTACAACCGTTTAATTGCGGAAGTTCAGTCTCAACATGATAAGACGGTTGCTCCTGTTCTGACGTATAACCAGAAAAAAATTGAAAACTGGGTTGTCGTACAATTGGAGCAATTGCAAGTTCAGTTCGATGAGGCTAAGAAAGAAGTTGAAGACCTGATCTTTGCTGAAGTGATGGCCACCGATATTTTGGAAAAAAAGGATATCCGCAAGAAAACTGCAGAGGCCAAGAAACGAATGGACAAATTTCAGAAAGAGATGCCTAAGCGCCAGAAAGTAATCCAAGACGAAGCCCAAGCTGAGATTGACAAATTTAATCAAGCTCAGGCAATCAATCCGATACTTCTAATCAACATTGTACTGAAGTTCTAATGGGAGGCACTAAATGGCAGATAGAATTAAATTCGCAGAGGTTCGACAGCAAGTAATCGAAATGTTAAAAACCGACTTATTGGGCCCAAGTTGCGAAAATGAGGTTCTGAATCAGAATCCTAGGTTCGAGTATATAGTTGGGATGCTTGCACCTCAAACAAGCGAAAATCAGAATCCAAATGAACAGGAAGTCGATGGCGATGCTTCTTTTGAGGGAGATGCAGATTATACTGCAGGAGAAGAAGACGATAACGAGCCTGTATTTGCAAATCGATTCAAGACGCCTTCTTCAATAGGTATAAGTTTCTATTTAGAAACCAAAAGTAAAATTTTTAACGTGGATATATCTTGGGGCGATTACTCGAAGGCATCTCAAAAGGCCGCAAATAAAGATGGAAAAGAAATCAGTATAAACACATATACTCGTCACCCACAGAAGGAAACTTTCACCGTCGACTTAGGATCCTTTGGAAAGAATGCAGAATATCCACTCGTGTGTGATTCAAATGTAGTACTACATATTTCCAAAATTAGTTTAAAACAAGGGTATACATTGGTGACAGCATATGTCATTAATAAGCGGAACAATCCCGATAGTGATGTTGCTGGAATGATGTTCCAAGTTAATTTGCGTGCATATTCGCAGGATGGATCTGCTATTTTTGTTGCAGAACATATTTGTAGAAAAATTCTTGCTGTTGATGAATTCTATTTTGCCCAGCGTCCTATTTTAGGAAGGGGACGTGGTTGCGCTGCAACTTGGAATGCAGATCAGAATGGTCGTGCGTCGGAAATTACATCTTCATTTATTCCGGAATATGAGTTTCCTGGCGTAAGTGCTGCGTTGGAAGGATTTGATCCATTCTATTTCTCAATGCGGACATTATCTGTCACCAAAAAGAAAGACGATACTATTGCTAGATTAAACGTCTTGGCAGATTCTTATGCTTCGTGGATTCAAGAGAAACTGATTCACAATTCGAAAATGGACAATCCCAAATTTAAAAGTGAAATAGGACATCCAATCATCGAAAAGTGTGAAAAGGCACTTGACCGAATTCGTGCTGGAATTCAGCTACTGATTGCTGACGATGTTGCCTTTGAGGCGTTCTGCTTCATGAACCGTGCTATGATTTTGCAGAGAAATATTACGAACTTCTCAAAGAAACATGGTGCGGGCATTGAATGCAGCTTTACTGATTTTGTAGATCCAAGAAAACCAGAAAATAACTTTGGTTGGAGGCCATTCCAGATTGCATTTATTCTCATGAATTTGATGGCAATTGTTGATCCGGAACACGATGATCGTGAAATCGTAGATCTTCTCTACTTCCCGACCGGCGGTGGAAAGACTGAAGCATACCTAGGACTTATGGCATTTGTTATTGCCAATAGAAGATTGCGTTCAAAAAAAGATGATGAATACAATCGTGATGGTGGTGTGACAGCAATACTTCGCTATACGCTTCGTCTTCTTACCACTCAACAAAGAGATCGTATCACTAAAATGATTATAGCTGCCGAAATGCTTCGAGAAAAAGAATGCCCGAAATACGGGAAAGAGCCTATCAGTATAGGCTTCTGGGTTGGAGGTGGAGTCACACCTAATAAGTTTAAGGAATTGAAGTTAGATCCTGAAGATCCAGAGAAGAATGCAAAAGCCAAGAGACAAAGGAGGCTTATATACAAACAACTTTTGACTTGCCCCTTTTGTGGGAAATCTTTACATAAGTCTGACGATAATAAAGACATTACAGAATACACATTTAATATCGATATACCAAGAAAAAGTGTAAATATTTACTGTGCAGATAAGAGATGCGTTTTTTACAAATATAAGGAGAGAGATAAAAAGGCTATTCCCGTCTATCTTGTAGATGAAGAGATTTATGCTAAGTGTCCTACAGTCATTTTGTCAACTGTAGATAAATTCGCTGGTTTACCTTGGGATGTTAATACAAATGCACTGTTTGGACGTGTTGATAGAGTATGCAGCCGAGATGGTTATGTTGCCATTGGAGCTGATCACTCCCGTCATGACCGGACAGAGGAACTTCCAACATCTAGTCTTACGCAGATAAAGCCTTTCTTGCCTCCTGAACTAATCATTCAGGACGAACTGCACCTTATTACTGGCCCACTGGGAACAATATATGGTGCTTATGAAACGGTAATTGAAGATTTATGTTCTTATTCTCTTGGAGCAAAGAAAATTAAACCAAAGTATGTTGTGTCAACTGCAACAATCAAAAACGCATCGGAACAAGCCAAATGTCTATATGGGAGAAGTATTACAGCACAGTTTCCGCCGAACGGTTTTGAAATAGGAGATAGCTTTTATATTCGCGAGGTGCCTGTAAACCAAGATCCTTTTAGAAAGTATGTAGGTGTTTGTGCGCCAGGTCAGTCTGTAAAGACTGCTTTACTACGTACATACTCCATCATCTTGCAAAGTGCATATGAGCTTTCCCAGAAAGAAGAATATAAAAAATTTATTGATCCTTATTACAGCCTCGTTGGGTATTACAACAGCATCCGAGAGCTTGGTGGTGCAGTACGACTGCTTCAGGATGACATTCCTGACAGAATACAGCGTATTAAAAAGAAATATGGAATGAGCAAGCAGCGCTTTCTTAATCATAAGGTGGAAATTACATCCCGCATGTCTTCTTATGATATCCCAAAGAAGCTGAGCCAGTTGGAAGTTCCATATACATCAAAAGATTGCTTGGATACTGCTATTGCAACAAATATGATTGCAGTTGGTATGGACGTTGATCGACTTGGATTAATGGTTGTTACCGGTCAGCCTAAACAGAACTCTGAGTATATTCAGGCTACTAGCCGTATCGGACGCGCGTATCCTGGTTTAGTCGTAACGCTTTACAATCCATATCGTCCTCGCGATTTGTCTCATTACGAAAATTTTACCGGATATCATTCTCAACTATATCGTTTTGTTGAAGGAACTACAGCAACTCCGTTCTCGGCTAGGGCACGGGATCGCGTTCTGCACGCTTTGGTGATTTCTGCCATTCGCCTTCATTATCCTAATTTGGCTGGCAACAATGGCGCAAGCATGATTTCTCAGCTGACCGAAGAGCAGCTCAATAATGTCAAGGCTCTTATTATGGACCGCCTAAATATTATAAAGCCTTCTGCTAAAGCGGATGCCGAGCACGAGATTGACGATTTTGTAAGCAATTGGAAGCTGCTAGCTGCTCAGCCTAAGGGACTTAGATACTATGTCGTTAAGACCGATAGATATAGTCGTTTAATGAACAGCTATGGTGAAGTATGCACTGATTTCGAAAAAGCAACCCTGCGGTCTATGCGAGAAGTCGAAAGCGCAACGAATATGTTCTATTATACGGAGGAATAAAAACCTATGTTTGATGACAATAAGTTAGGTGAAATTCGTCCTAATCAATTGATAACTACATTCGGACCTGGATCTATCGTGGATGCTGTAAAAGATTCTGTTACCGTCCTCGATCTGAATTACTGGAAAGAAAAAGGAAAGAAAATTATCGATGGAAGACTTGCATCGTACCTGAATGTTGACTGCTTTTACATGCCGAGAACATCCTATCATGGAGATATACCTGTAGTATCATTCCCGTATATGCACGTCTGCTC
Organism: Allofournierella sp. CML151; assembly: GCF_027853465.1. NCBI lineage: Bacteria > Bacillati > Bacillota > Clostridia > Eubacteriales > Oscillospiraceae > Allofournierella > Allofournierella sp. CML151. Next base: position 61,355 of record NZ_JAPNNW010000009.1, read on the forward strand.
TAACGTCAAATGTGGCCGAATTTTTGACGTTAGAGATGGTTTTGATCTAGATAAGTATTTAAAATTTGGCGTAACTTGTCCCTCTTGTCACAGACAGGCGTATCCCTCCCGTTTTATTACGATTTGTGAAAACGGTCATATGAATGATTTCCCTTGGCATTGGTGGGTTCATAATGGTAACTCAACCTGTAGAGGAACTATGCGCATGTACTCTACAGGCAATACTTCAACACTAGCAGATATGTGGGTTGAATGTTCCTGTGGAGCTCGTCGCAGCATGAGCGGAGCAACACAGCGAGAAAACTTTGAAGGAATGAAGTGCACAGGTCATCATCCGTTCAGGCCAAATCATAAAAATCAAAAGTGTGATAAGGAAATGATACCGTCTCAACGTGGTGCATCAAACGTCTATTTTCCAGTCATGCGGAGCGCAATTTCCATTCCACCGTGGATTAATCCTCTCTACAATCTAATCGATGAGCATTTGCGCGATATCGAGTTAGCAATGACATTAATGGGTGATGCTGGCGTTGACAAGATTTATGAACTCTATTTTGGCACATATACCAAAGCCGAATTTGATGCTGCATTGGCGAGAAGACAGGAAAATATTAAAGAATTCACCGAAATTAAGCAGATGGAGTATAACGCGATTACTCACCATGACGATCCTGTGTATGCGACTAACAAAAAGCATTTTATGGCTGAAGAAGATCCACTTCCAGATTATCTTCTGCCATATTTCAAGCGAGTTATACGTATAACGAGATTGAGAGAAGTTCGCGTATTACTTGGTTTTACACGTGTCGACGCCCCGGATCCTGATGCAGATCAGCAGACAAATATCGTTTACCTTAACAAAGGAAAGACTGAAAAATGGTTGCCTGCAGCAGAGGTTCATGGTGAAGGCGTTTTCATTGAGTTCAATAAAGATACTATTGATGCTTGGCTAAGCAACTCTGGGCTCACAGATCTTTCACAGAAATACGCTCAGTGTTATAGGGATTTCTGTGAATCTAAAGAGTGGATAGTTACCACTTTGAGAGATGCTCGCTATGTATTAATGCACACCTTTGCTCATTTGTTAATTAAGCAGATGTCTATGTCTTCCGGATATTCTTCATCGGCAATTCGAGAGCGTATTTACTTTGGTGATGATATGTCCGGAATACTGCTGTATACCGGAAGTGCGGATAAAGAAGGCTCTCTTGGTGGCCTTGTTGAGCTTGGTAATATTGACCAATTGATTATCTTAATGAAGGACGCGTTCCAAGAGGCCCTGGTTTGCACAAACGATCCAGAATGTTCAAATAACATTCCCGCCGGAAATAATGCGAATGGCGCAGCCTGTCACTCCTGTTGTATGGTTTCTGAAACAGCATGTGAAAATGGAAATCGTATGCTGGATCGTGGCCTTATTGTACCCATTGATGGTAGAGAGAATCAGGCATACTTTAAGGTATTGGTGGATGAATTATGTCAACTGGAAGCATAAGTTTAGATATTTTATTGAATCAGATACTTACAGATGCACTTCGGGGGAGCAATGCGTCCATTAAATCCATTCAAAAAAAATTTCCGACGATTTCTGAAAAAGAAGCTCTAGAAATTTTTGCGATGATTTCAGCGGCAGCGGAGAGTGATCATGACGGCGCAGATCTGGTCATCACCGCTCCCCCCTCTTTTGCATTAAAAACAAAGCCAACAAAGATAACTGTAAATACTATGCTCACAAGTGCAACGAGCAGTATTTTAATTACAGGGTACTCGCTTTCTGATTACTTTAATGACTTAATTGATTGTGTCATTCGAAAGAGCCAAGAAGGTGTTCTAGTAAAGTTCTTTGTGAATGATATTGAGAATCAGAAAATCTTCGAACGCTTATACAGTTATAGAGGAAAGTTTCTGAGAATTTTTAATTATCCGAAACAAGAAGATAAAATGTCGGCGCTACATGCGAAAGTTATTTCTGTGGATCAAAAAGAGACCTTAATTACTTCTGCGAATCTTTCTTATCATGGGCAAGAAGGAAACATAGAGTTAGGCGCTCAGATTCATTCGAAGGCTTTAGCAAAGCAAGTAGATGCTTTATTTACCAAGTTACTCTTCGCTAAAGTATTTAAGGAAGTAATTTGATACTAAATGGTAGAAAAAGAAAATTCAGTGATATTCACAATATCTTTTTTCTGTCATTAAGAATAATGTTCATGTGTTCGATGAAAATATTCTTGTTAACTCATGTACAGTACGTGAATTAGTAAGGCGTCCAAATGCAATCTTCAGGCGAATAAAACAATATGTAGGGTCTTAATCGCAAGATCGGCGGATTGAACTATGATAGAGGTGAAGCATGGAAAACGGCACGAAATTTAGAATTCTATATCTATATCAGCATTTGGTCCGGAATACCGACGCAGAACACACATTATCGACGGCTGAACTGATGAAAATCCTCAAAGAAGAGTATTCGGTGAAGGTCTCCCGGAATACCATCAGTGATGATCTTGCTATGCTACACGATTGCGGCCTTCATATTGAGCACTACGAGTCTACGCAGAATAAGTATTATTATGATGGGCACATTTATGAGCTGCCGGAACTCAAGATTCTTGTGGATGCCATTTCGTCCTCCAAGTTCATCACACAGAGAAAGAGCGACGAACTGATAGCAAAGCTCCTCACGCTGACGAACTCTCAGAATGCCGCAAAGCTCCGCCGACATATTTACGTTACTGGTCGCGCAAAATCGGATAATGAAAACGGGTATTATATCGTTGACTCCATCAACACTGCTATTGACACAAAAAGGAAGATATCTTTTCGATACACGGATTTTGATGTGACAAAGCAGCGGTACATATCCAATGACGGAAAGCCGTATACGGTTAGTCCGTATACGTTGATCTGGGACGGAGATTACTACTATATGCGCGGCTTCTGCGATGAGCGGCAGGAAATGAGGAATTTCCGATTGGATCGTATTGCTGAGCAGCCCAGTATTCTCAACCAGATTGCAGTGATGCCGCCTGAAGAGTATAATCCTGCTGACTATAGCAAGCATGTTTTCCGTATGTATGATACCGATGAACCGATTACTGTGCAGCTATATTGCCACGTGTCGGTTATGAAGTATTTGATTGACAACTTTGGTGCTGATTTCGATGTAGAAGTCGCTGATGATGATCATTTCAAAGCAACGGTCAATGTATGTGCCAGCACTACCTTCTACAGCTGGGTCTTCGGATTTAACGGAAAGATCCGAATCGTCGGTCCGCAGCTGATCATAGAGAGCTATAAGAACATGTTGTCGAATGCAGTAAATTCGATATAGCCGAATTACTGCTCAAAATTTTACGCATCACTGTCTCATTAAACAAATAACCCCTTGTATTTCAGTACAAGGGGTTTTATAATGCAATTAATGAGACATCTTGAATCATTATGGTTTGAAAGGGGTTAAAGCCATGAGAGTTATGAGCAAAGAAACGATGGCCAACATCATTTCCTTTGTTGATGAGTACTTTTGCGACAGACATACCACCCCATCTGCTGGAGAAATTGCTCAGGGGGTTGGTATTCCTAGAGCTACAGCCTATCGCTATCTGGTCGAAATGGACAATCGTGGAATGATCGAATACGATGGAAAGTCTCGTACAATCACTACTCCAATGATCCGTAAATTTGCTCCTGCTTCCGCCCCCTGTCCGCTTGTCGGGAGTATCCCATGTGGAGCAGCACAGACAGAGGAGGAGAACGTCAGAGAATATATTAGCTTGCCGGTTTCTCTTTTCGGAAAGGGGAAGTTCTATATTCTGGAGGCTTCCGGTGATTCCATGGTTGATGTGGGGATTGATGATGGCGATTTGGTCGTCATCAGAATGGATTGCACGGCTGAGGTGGGAGACATTGTTGTTGCTCTTACCGAGGACAATGAAAGTACTTTGAAGGTGTTCGGCGGTGTTGATGAGAAAGCCGAAAGGGCAGTTCTTGAATATCGAAATCAGGAAAAGTATCCGGATCAGAAAATTTTTGTGAGACAGCTGGTTATCCAAGGGATAGCAAAGCATGTGATTAAGGCTTTGTGAGCAATCAATAGCGGAGGTGAGCACGAGATTATGAATACCTATGATGTAAAATGCCCGATATGCGGCACGATCAATTGTAGTCTATTTTTGGCAGAAACGGATGGTTGGATGGAGTGTGAAAGCTGTGGCCACACTACCAAATTTCAGTGGGAAGCGCAGACGGAGAAACCGATTCCGGTATTCGTAATCCGAAAGCTGCGGTCACAGACGGCACCTGCGAAATGAATAGATATAAGAAAAGAAAGGGGCTATATCATTGCGTAATGAAAATACTTCATGGCGCTCGAAACAAATCTATTGCCCCAACTGCCGCAAATTAGTCTCCGGCTATGAAGGCAAAGATGGTACTACACGAATGACCTGCGATCAATGTGGAGCCGTTATGATTAGAAAAGTGATGGGCCGTAGACATGAGCGGATTGATGTGTATGCACCATGTGGGCAAGAGCGCATTTGACAATTGAATGAGTTCGGCATAACGACGGAATGGTTGAGATGAAACAGACTGCGTAAATCCATCGCCAGGTCATATGCTGCGGAAATCGGTCAGTTAAACCAGATATACATGAGAGGCTGCCGACAAGACGGAAATACCCATTTCATGGGATTTCGGCCTTGCCGGTAGTCTCTTTTTTATTCCGACAAGGCTTTCGAAAACAAAATATCGAAAGCCTGACATGCATTAAGGGCTGAGGATACATATATTGCTGAATTTCTGATGTTCAGAAAAAGCAGTATCGGTACCCTTTCTTTAGTGCGCCCTTTTTCGGGGATGGTCAGGAACGTACTGCGAGCAATGGTATCCTTTGCTCTTCCGCTGCAGGCGGAAAGGAAAGCAGTATGTACTATTTTGATGCAACCGAATTTGCGACCCGCCTGAGCAATCTCCGCAAGGCGCAGGGAATGACACAGGAGGCAATGGCTGAAGCATTGAATATCAGCCTGGAGCACCTCAGCAAGATGGAACGGGGGAAAAGGAAACCTTCTATTGACCTGGTTGTGGCCATGGCCTGCTATTTCCATGTGAGTACGGATTATCTCCTCATGGGGAAGAACCACGATATGGTGGATAGCCGGACGAAGCTTTTGGATGTGGTAACACAGCTGACGGAGATTGCGAAAAGCATGTAGTAAAAGTGAATGCCAATATACAAAAATGTGTTTTCGATATTACCGTCTATGTCGTTGTCCAATAAGGAAGTTGAAAGTGAATAAAAGTTATTATTCTAACTGCTTTTTTGCGATATCTAAAGCATATTCGTCTATTGAAATCATTTTTACTGCGGGAAGACAATTGATTGTGTAATAGACAATCATACTAGAAAGAAAATCAGCTTTACAACTTATTGCTTTTGCTTTCAATTCAAAATCTGAAGATATATTTTCCAACCATTTTTGGGAAATGCTTTTCGGTAATTGAAACAAATATGTTTGATTGCCGGATTCAAGTATCCAGGGACTAGATGGTGTTTTCCAATATAATCTATAGAAATCAGAAAAATTGTTTCTTTCGCCTGAAATCTGGTACAAAAATAATAGTTGACCTGAATTAGTAACAGCAACCGCCATATGCTGCCCTATTTCGTTTGCAAAATCAATAATTTGATCTTCAGTAACTTGCTCTTTTTGCTCGATAAACCATTGGGGACGACGATGAAAATCAGCGGGTTGGTAACCGAGCAGTGTGCAAAAATCTTGCCAGAAAGGCATTTTGTTAAATTCTAATAAGGGAATTCGATGTGTTGCTGCGAATTCTTGAGCGGGGACAGTAAACCCATTGAAGGCAGCAACAGCCACTTGGTAGGAAAAACGATCGTAGTTATACGTAATTCCGTGTCGACGCTGATTTTGACGTCCTTGTAGTCTATTAATATCTACAATTTCAAAATGATTAATATCTTCCCGTAATCCCAACGCACTTCGAATAGTGTTCAAACCGACCTTTTGACGATAATCTTTGCATTCTATTAATAGCCTCGTGCGAGAGAAGAAAGGCGTTTGAACTGGGGGCTCTAACAAAACATCAGCGTTATGTGCCTCTCCTAATCCTTGAATCATTTGACCAGGAGCTCCATCGAAAACATACAAACCATCAGATTTTACGGGGGAGAAGCCAATATTGATAAGAATGTATTTGACGAACAGTTCATATGCTCTTCCGAGTTTCATGTTGACCTCCTTTTAAGGGATAGTATATGGATAATGCTCACAATAAAAAGTACTGTAGTTAAGAGTATTGTACTTCAAAAATAGCTGTCAGGAAAGTATATTTGTAAGGTTCCCGCTTTGCCGATGTTTTTTTGTTGTGTCTTCGACAGGCCATAGCCGCGCACAAGCCTGCCAATCCGTACAACCAGGGCGGGCAACCCGTACTGCCGGTACCTAAAGATTTTCGCTCAACCGGGATAAACTTGAACATGTAAGGAGCCAAGAAACTTCTTGCCGAGCACCTTGAAAAGTACATATCATTCTTCAGGCACAAACCTGTGATGAGGAGCCACATCAGCGGCGAAGCGCAACGATTGCCACCAGGCAGGAGCGCGAACCGGCCTGTAAGTATCGGATTGCTTCCGGTATATAGCGATGATCCATCACAGCATAATGATACTTCTGTACGCAGCTCGGTGAGTACCACGGAGGGGTGAGAGTCCCATGGATCTGGTAGCAGCCAGACGCCTGAATGTATTCCCGGCGGGCCGGAGCGTCTGCCAGTTCCCAGGGGCGTCGAGGACAAATGTGGGGATAACATAAAATTGAGATTTAGCCAACAGTGGCTTTATTGGGCGGGAAGCGATATCTCGCCCCTTTCCATATACAACCTTGAAGGAGGCGAATTACATGCTTAGAAACAATTGGAGTTACAGACGTGGGGATATTTATCTGGCGGATCTGGGTGAGCATCGCGGCCACATTCAGGGCGGCATTCGGCCTGTTATCAATATCCAGAACAACAGCGGCAGCTTCTTTGGGCCGACACTGATTGTTGTACCGCTCACAACGGAGCTGAAGAAACTGAAACAGCCGACGCACTATGTTTTGAACAAGCAGCATGGCCTGAACGAGCCGTCCATGAGTGTGGCAGAGCAAATCGTCACCATCAACAAGGGGCAGATCATCAAGTACCTGGGGCGCACAAATCAAAAGCACATGCAGCGCATCGATGAAAGCATCCGGGCGAGCCTGCATCTGGACCCCGAGGACCCGCTCCCCATTCCGGAAAGTGTGGAGTTTCCCTGATAAACACTGCGGGCAACCGCAATCCGAAGTGAAAGTGAGGAAATACATATGGAAAACACTGTAATCTATGAGAATCCTGTTGCCATTGAGGAGCCGGTCATCACCAAGATGTGCTATTCGATTGCGGAGGTGGAGCTGATCCTCGGGATCAGCCGCCCTTCCGTCATCAAGCTTCTGAAGCAGAATGAATTCAAATGGTTTAAGGTCGGAACGGTCTATCGAATTTCTAAGCCAAGCTTTGATGAATGGCTGAAGAACACCGTGTGACAGCCAAGAAAGTGACCGGATCGCTTTAGATGGCTTGGTATTCGCTGACAATTCAGAAGGAAATCCGTTATCTTTTAACCAGGTCCTGTGACCTAGTTAAAACTTTATAAGGAGGACATGAAGCGATGGAAAAGACCACCATGTCGGTTCCAGAAATGCAGCGCATGCTGGGACTGAAAAAGACAGATGCCTACTGGCTGGTACACAAGAAGGTGTTTGACACCATCCTCGTCGAAAAGAAAATGCGGGTTGTCCTTGCCAGCTTTGAAAAATGGTATGCAAATCAGCTCAGGCACTCGAAAGTAAACGGTCCGCCGCCCGGGGCCGAGTTGAGGGCATACTCCATTTCAGTAAAGGAAATGGCTGAGTTTCTCGGTGTTTCGGATGATGTGGCCTATGCAATCATTAAGCGAGACCAGATTGAGACCTTCGATGCGGAGCACCGGAAACGGATTCGCAAGGACGTTTTTGAAAAGTGGTATCAGGGCCAGAGCAAATACCGCACCGCTGAAAATCGGGAACGAGACAACGTGTCGGAAAAGCAGCCTCCGTTGATGGTTGTCCCGGACAAGCAGTCCTATGGTGTCCGGGAGACAGCCGTGCTTTTGAGGTGTACGGAACAGGTGATCCGAAGGATGATTCGGGCCGGGGAACTGGAAGCCGGAAAATACGGGAACCGCTATTTGATTGCAAGGTCTGAAATTGAGTGGTGGATTCTGCAGCAGAAGCTGGATACGGAAAGGTAAGGAGGTGGGGTGCAATGGCATCAATCGTACAACGAGGGAACAGCTACAATGTGGTTTATCTGTACGATGCAGAGGATGGAAAACGCAAGCAGAAATGGGAGAGCTTCAAAACGCTGGCAGATGCAAAACGGCGGAAGTCGGAGGTTGAGTACCGCCAGCAGATGGGGAGTATGGTGATTCCCAATTGCAAAACTGTCGAGGACCTGATGCGTGAATATGTTGCAATCTACGGAAAAAGTACCTGGTCGCTCTCCATGTATTCCAGTACCAACGCCCTGATGGATCACTATATACTTCCGTTGATCGGCTCCATGAAGCTGTCGGATATTACCGCCCGCGTGCTGGAGAAGTACTACATGCAGCTGCTTCAGACCCCGGCGGTTAGAAAGGTGACCGACAGGAAGTATACAAAAAAGAAAACGGAGTATGTCACTGCCGGTACGGTCAAAAGGGTTCACAACGTACTGCGCAGTGCTTTTCATCAGGCGGTAAAGTGGGAGCTGATGGAAAAGAATCCGGCAATCTATGCAACGGTTCCCAAGCCGGAGGTTCACAAAAGAGAAATCTGGGATGCTGAAACATTGTTCCATGCGCTGGAAGTGTGCGAGGATGAACAACTGAAGCTGGCAATCAATCTGGCGTTTGCCTGCTCGATGCGTGTGGGGGAGATCCTTGGTCTCACATGGGACTGCGTGGATATCTCGCCGGAGAGCATCCGAGCCGGTAAGGCGTTTGTCTATATCAATAAGGAGCTGCAGCGGGTGAGCAAAACGGCACTTTCGGTTCTGGACAAGAAGGATGTGCTTCGTGTGTTCCCAGATACCAGTGAAGCAAACAAGACCATCCTGGTTCTGAAAAAGCCGAAAACAGCCACCAGTACCCGCAAGGTATTTCTGCCGAAGACCGTTGCGGAAATGTTGGTGCAATGGAAGATTTCGCAGGATTTCACAAAGGAGGCCGTTGGCGGGGAATACAACGACTACGATCTGGTCGTGGCCAGTGCGTTTGGAACACCCGTTGAAAATTCCCGGATTACAGCGCTGTTCAAAGAGCTGATCGAGACAAATGGCCTTCCGAAGGTCGTGTTCCACAGCCTGCGTCATTCCAGCATTACATACAAGCTCAAACTGAACGGCGGCGATATCAAAGCTGTTCAGGGTGACTCCGGTCACGCAGTGGCAAGTATGGTTACCGACCAGTATTCACATATCCTGGATGATGACAGAAGAACCAATGCAGCACTCATTGAAGAAGCCTTCTACAGAGGGAAGAACCTCGTTCCCGGCGGAGAAAATGCCGAGCAGGAAAAAGGAGCTTGTGCTGAACAACAGCAATCTGTTCTGGACCCGGAGCTGCTGGCAAAGATACTGGCAAATCCGGAGATGGCGGCGCTGATTAATGCTCTGGCCAAAAGCCTGAATTAAAAAAGCAGCTCCATTGGGACTGCAAGCACAAAAATACATAGGGAGAGACAAGGCATCTGCCGTCCCGGCGGGTGACGAGTCTCTCCCTTTTCCTTTCCCGAATCTCTGAGCCGGAGGGCTTTTCCCGGGCATTTGTCAAGGATGTCAGGCGGGAAAACTTCACCCGGTGACATCCTAAAATAGTTCTAAAGCTTCTGTTATCCTCTTATTAGATCGATCGAACCTATTGGAATCGAAGGTGATTAAGATGAATAAGAGGGAGAAAAAGACGATGTCTGTGGTGGAAATGGGCCAGCGGTTGGGCTTGAGAAAAACAACAGCCTACTGGCTCGTGCACAAGGGATGCTTCAAGACTGTTCTTGTGCAAGGAATCATGCGGGTGGATATCGAAAGCTTTGAGCATTGGTATGCCAATCAGACTAAACACAGGAAGGTGGATGGAACGCCGCCCGGCGAGGCGCTGCGGGCATACTCCTACTCCGTTCAGGAAATCGCAGAGCTTCTTGCCGTTTCTGATTATGTGATTTATACCTTGATTCAGCGTCATCAGCTGGAGACTTTTGAGGTGGATACCCGAATGCGCGTTCGGAAGGATGTCTTTGAAAAATGGTACCAGTCGCAGACCAAGTACCGAACGGAAGAGGATCGTAAACGCGATGCAGAATTGGAGAGTTCTTCCATGACGATGCCGCAGATGGCCAGGCTGCTGGGAATTACCCGCGATGAAGTCTATTTGATTCTCGGAAAGAAAAGAAACAGAGGCGTCTTTGATATTGTCGTAGTAGGGGATAAAAAGCGCGTTACATATGAAAGCTTCGAAAATTGGTATCGCAATCAAAGTCGCTATCAGAAGGTGACCGGGAAAATCTCCGGACTTCAGGAGGAGCTGAAAAAGGCGGAGGATTCGGCCTGCAAGACTCTTCTTGATTCGGAACGCACCAGCTTCACGCCAAGTGAAGCCGCCATTCTGATTGGTGTACCGCAGCGGGACGTCTATCGCATGATAGAAGAGGGCATACTGGACAGCTTCACAATAGGGAAGATGATTCGCATTCGGCGCGCAAGCTTGGAGTGGTGGCTGTCGTATCAGGGCGAGGTTTTCAGAAGGGAGGAAAAATAAATGGCTTCATTGGTCAAACGCGGCAATCGCTATTGTGTCGTTTATACATATGAAACCGATGCCGGTGTGAAAAAGCAAAAATGGGAAAGCTTTGAGACGAAAACAGATGCGCTGCGTCGCAAAGCGGAAGTTGAATCTCGCAGGACGGCGGGCAGCGTCGTGGTTCCTCAATGCGAGACGATGAATGAGCTTTTGAAGGAATACATCGAAATGTATGGAAAGAATACATGGGCCCTTTCCACCTATACCGCGAATGTGCGGTTGATCAAAAGCTACATTCAACCCTATCTCGGGCAGATGAAGCTGAGGGATATCACCGCAAGGGCATTGGAAAAGTACTATCAGAAAATGCTGAGGACACAGGCCGTTCCCAAATGCACGGACAAAAAGTATAAGAAGGAAATTTCATATGTTACCACGAAAACGGTACGGCGAATACATAAGCTTCTCCACAGCTGCTTTGAACAGGCGGTTCGCTGGGATCTGATGCTCAGAAATCCGGCGGACTACGCTACGGTTCCCAAAACGAGCAAAGGGCAGCGTGACATCTGGACCGCAGATGTTTTGATGAAGGCTGTTGACCTCTGTGAGGACCCGAAACTGAAGCTGGCGATCAATCTGGCGTTTGCCTGCTCGCTTCGGCTTGGGGAATTGCTTGGCCTGACGTGGTCATGCATCGACATTTCGGAAGAGAGCATCCAGGAGGGAGTGGCGTATGTGTATGTGAACAAGGAGCTTCAGCGGGTGCAAAGAGATGCGCTTCAGCAATTGGAAGGCAAAGATGTTCTTTTTGAATTTCCGGTCATTTCAGAGAAAAACAGCACACAGCTTGTTTTGAAAAAGCCAAAGACAACAAGCAGCATTCGAAAGGTCTTTCTTCCGCGCACGGTTGCCGAGATGCTGGTGGATTGGAAAAAAGAGCAGGATGAGCTTCGGGAAGCTCTGGGGCCGGAGTACACGGACTATGATCTGGTGTTTGCCGGATATTACGGAATGCCCACCGAATCGTCCGCGGTTACGGCGGCGTTCCGAAAATTGATCAAGGAAAACGACCTGCCGAAAGTGGTTTTTCACAGTCTCCGGCATTCCAGCATTACCTACAAGCTGAAACTGAACGGCGGTGATATCAAAGCGGTGCAAGGGGATTCCGGACATGCACAGGCCAAGATGGTCACGGATCAGTATTCGCATATTCTGGACGATGACCGGAAGATGAATGCACAGCTGTTCGAGAAGGCTTTTTATCAGAAACCGGATACGGAAAAAGTCGATACAAAAGCAGCTTCCGCACCTGCCTCAGCTGCAAAGCAGGGTGATATTGCGGATAATGACAGGCAGCTCCTGGAGCGGCTCATGAGCGATGAATCCACCGCTGAGCTGCTGCTGGCTCTGGTGAAAAAGCTCACATAATTTGGCCTGTATTTTACATAGCCCACGGCACTTTTGAAAGAGGTGTCGTGGGCTTAAAATATCTAAAAAAGGTGATAGTTGGAAAACCTCACTATCGCCAAAATTAGAAATTGCTAAAAATCTGCTAATGAAAAAGGAGTTGAAAGGAATAAAATGCAGAAATACCCGTGACCACAAATGAAATCGGAACATGAAAAAAGCCAGTAAATACAAGGCTTTGCAGGCATACAGGCTTACACAGAATCACGAGTATGACAATGGATAGCGGTAGCTCCTAATCGAAAGGCCGTGGGTTTGATTTTTATTAGGGACACTGATTAATAAGCCAAAAATCATTGATGGATCAGAGATCTTGAATTCAATGGGGCACACAAACACTTTTGAATTACATGAAGGGAAAACTCGTTCTATAGAGTTCCGTCAGAAGCAATCTATGATTGAGATACTGATTTGTCTGTATATCAGTTTTGGGTGAAACAAGAGTGATTGACTGGCTTGCCCAAAATTTTGCGCACCTGTGTTCCATTATGCAAATTATCCCTTGATTCCCGGATTAAGGCGTTTTATGATGGGGTTACAGAAACAATGCGTATTAATATCGCAGAAAGGAAGCAGAGCCATGCGTGTTATGAGTCAAGAAACGATGGTCAATATCATTTCCTTTATCAATCAATACTTCTGCGACAGGCATACCATTCCTTCCATTGGAAAAATTGCGCAGGGCGTTGGTATTCCGAAATCGACTGCCTACCGCTACCTGGTCGAAATGGACAACCGTGGAATGATTGAGTACGATGGAAAAAATCGGACAATCAGCACACCGATGATCCGAAAATTTGCTCCCGCCTCTTCTCTTGGTCTACTTGTCGGGTCCACTACGCGCCGAGCGGCACAGACAGAGACGGAACATGTCAGAGAATATATCAGCCTTCCGATTTCTCTTTTCGGGAAGGGTGAGTTCTTTATTCTGGAGACTTCCGATGATTCCATGGTTGATGCGGGCATTGCTCCTGGAGATTTGGTTGTGGTCCGAACGGATTGTACCGCTGAGGTTGGAGACATTGTTGCTGCTCTCACCGGGGACGATGAGAGTACTCTAAAGGTGTTCGGCGGCACTGATGAGGAGACGAAGAAGGTAATCCTTGAATATCGGAATCAGGCAAAGTATCCGAATCAGAAGATTTTCGCGAGCCAGCTGATCGTTCGTGGCATAGCAAAATATGTGGTTAAGGCACTGGAGCAGGAATTGGAATGACAAACAAAATAGAGCGCGGTTCGCAAAGACAAAAACGGGCTGTTCTCTGTTTTTTCAAAGGCCTGTGGGCTGCGCTCAGAGCGGCACGGGGTTTTGTGCTGCACGGTCCATCTGTCCGGCAGAATTCAGAAAACACATTTTGAGAATTGGTCAAAAAATAGAATTGCGTTTCTGCTGCAGAGAGGTCCGGAAACGCCGGTTGCCAATCCATGAGAAATGGGGTAGAATAGAGGCTGCAAAATAACCGCAAGGAAGGAACTTCTTTTATGATAAAAGCAGTCATTTTTGATATGGACGGCCTGATGTTTGATACCGAGCGCCTGTGGGATACCCTGTGGGAGCCCACCTGCCGGGCACTGGGTCTGGAGATGCCGCAGGATCTGGAGGCCTTTTTCACCGGTGGCCGCGGGCTGGCGGGAGTGAAGCTGAACGAGCACATTCAGAAATTCTTCCTCCAGGCAGATCCTCAGGTGATTGTGGAAAAGATCTGGGAGCTGGCAGAGCAGCGGTTTGCCCAGGGGGTACCCTGCAAGCCGGGCCTTGCCGAGCTGCTGGAAACTCTGGAGGAGAAAAAGCTGCCCCGCATCGTGGCAAGCTCCAGCCCTCGTGCATTGATCCTGAAAAACCTGGAAACCACCGGTATGGCCCGGTATTTTGACCAGGTGGTCTGCGGTGCGGATGTGCGCCACAGCAAGCCCGCGCCGGATATCTTCCTGGAGGCGGCCCGCCGCCTGGGTGTGGACATCCGGGACTGCCTGGTGCTGGAGGACAGCTTCAACGGTGTGCGCGCGGGCCACGCAGCCGGAGCGGTCACCGTGATGGTGCCGGACATTGCTCAGCCCGACGAGGAGATCCGGGCGCTGTACAACCGCTGCTGCAAGGATCTGTTTGAGGTCCGCCAGCTGCTGCTGGATAGCCAGCTGTAAAACATAAAAAAGCCGCCCTGCCGGAAATTCCCGGCAGGGCGGTGTTTTTTGTATGGAATGGTGAGAGGGCTTTACAGGATGCTGCCCCGGTTTTTGCCCTGGGCTTTGGCCTGATACAGAGCCCGGTCTGCCCGCTTGAAGGCGCTCTCCAGGCAGTCGTCGCTGTGGATGGGGGTACCGCCGATGGAGATACCGGTCCAGGCGGGCTCCTCGCCGGAGACTTCTGCGGTGCGAGCCAGCAGCCGCCGCATCAGGTCCTGGGCATTCTGCTCCGAGCCCAGCCCGCAGCAGACCAGCACAAATTCGTCGCCGCCCATACGGCAGACCAGATCGTGGGAGCGCATCGTGGACACCAGCAGCTCGGAAAGCCGCTTGAGCATGTGATTGCCTGCCAGATGACCGTGAGTATCGTTGATGGCCTTGAAATCATCCATATCCACCACGAAAATCCAGGCGCCGTGCTTGTCCAGATCGGTGTAAAAACTCTGCAGGGTGCTGAAGTTGATCAGACCGGTCAGACTGTCCCGCTGGGCAAGACGGGTCAGATATTCAATGGTCTCCTGAGAACGCTCAATCTGCTGGGTAAGGGTGCGGGGATAATATTCCCCCTCCATCTGTTCGGGATTGGGGATAGACTGATGCAGGTGCAGGATTTTCCATTTCCCGTCCACCTTTTTATAAAGGATGGTGAAGCGGCTATCCATATTTACACGGACTGAGCTGTCCTCGCTTTCGCCCAGAATGCATAACCCGCCGTAGACCAGGCTGCACTGAGCGTCCACCACCTGTTCGGTGCACCAGAAATCCCGAAAATGGAACCGGATGCTGCCGCGATCCGCCAGGTCTGACTGCATCGCGCGGGAAAACTGCTCCAGGTCCCGGTAGAGCTCATGCTTGCCGGTGCCGATGATCGAGCAGTCCGGGGCAAAGCTGGTCAGCCCGTCGAAGGTGCCTGTATTGCAATTGGCCAGATAAGCCGCCCAGATTTCTTTTGTGCGCTGGCAAAGGTCCATGAAGTCCTCCTTGTTTTTGTCCGAAACGAAGAGATTCGGCTGTTTATAAAAGGAAAAAGTCGTACTACGATTGCCCGGTGTTTGAAAAGAATATCATATCGAAAAACACCTGTCAATAAAACAGATGGGAAAAAACGGCAAAGAAAGAAAAGCGAAGGATGACAACGCTTTTGCACGGCCGTTTTCCCCTGTTGCAGCGGCTTTTAAGAAGCGGGATAAAGCCGTTCCTGCTCCCGAAGATGTGCCAGGAGCAGCCCGGCGAGAAAATGCTCCAGCCGCAGCTCCAGAGGCTGGGACGCATCCGGAGCAGATGCTTCAAACTGAAAATGCATGGCCAGCTCGTTCAGCAAGTGGTCGGCCCAGTCGTTAGCCTGAGCCGGAGTGAACAGACCGGTTTGCAGCTGGTCCGCCAGATGCAGATACAACGCAACAGTGCTCACGGCAAAGGCGTCCCGGTCCAGCTTGGCCAGCGCCCGGCGGAAAGCGGTTTCGCCGCCAGGCAGCTCCCCGGGGCAGCGCACCCGCAGGCTTTCGGCGGTGATGCCGAATCGCTGCAGCCGCCGCAGCAAGCTTCTCTGGAAATCCGGGCACAGACCGGTCTGCCGCATCAGGGCTTCCGCCACCGCCTGGCTCACTGCCTGGGCTGCAAGCTCACCGAATTTGAAGTGCTTGCCTGCGTTCAAAAGGCAGGGCGAAGTACCGGAATCGTCACAAACGATCACTAGGCCGTCGGTACCGGTGCCGGTAGCCAGCCTGGCCGAGGCGCTGCTGCCCTGCATCAGGTCCCGCAGCACAGCGGTTTTGGCCTCGGTGGCGGTGAGCGCCAGTTCCACCATGGCTCCGGGAGAAAAGGACTGGCCGGTGATGAGAAAGATGTTAATGGTGCCAGCGGGAACGGCGCAGGGTTTGCCGGCTTGCTCGGTGAGAGTGGCAGGGTCCCCGGCGCACAGGGCGTTCACATCTGCCCCGGCGGAGACTGCTGCCGTGACCCAAAGCTCCTGCCATTGACGGGTAACCAGAACCATGTTGTCCAGATTCACGGCGGTGTCCAGCCCGGTGGTGTGCTCCGGGTCCAGGCCCAGGCGCCGGGCAACTGCTCGCTGGTGCTCCAGCAGGGTGTCGCCCTCCATGGGGCGGCAGACCCCGGCAGGGCCGCAGTCGCTGTAATTGAACACGGCGGTCAGGTCCCGGCGCAGCCCGCCGCCGTTGGCAGCGGTGGAAAGTACCGCCCGGGGACCGGAAAAGGTGAGAATTGCGGCCTGCCCGGTGCAGTCGAGCCGGTCGCCGTTCAAAAGGGAAAAGCAGCGCTTCATAAGTTTCCTCCGGAAAGCGGGGCAAACCCGTTTGGGATGCAAAAGGCCTCCCGGTCAGCGGCCGGGAGGTCTTGTTTGGCAGAGTGTTTATTTCAGGCCCAGGGGAGTGATGGCGCAGTAGTCTTCGATGCTGCCGCGCTTTTTGAAGCACTCCAGGATCTGCTTGCCTACCGGGTGCAGCTCCTCCACGTCGAAGGCCTCCAGCTCTTTGGCGAAGAAGTCGTACAGGATCTGGGCGCCCTTCTCGTAGCCCTCCATGCCCATCTGCTCCTGGGTTTCGGGATGCAGGAAGGCGGAACGGATGTCCTGGCCGTCCACCTTCATCTCCTTCATGCAGTAGCCCAGCAGGGCGCAGGGAGCGGGGGACAGGCGGTCCATCTTCATGTTGACGCCGCCGCGGCGGGCCAGATACTCACGGCTGATCCACTCGGCCGCGAAACCGATGCGGTATACGCCGATGTGCTGGTTGGGAATCAGCACGTACTTGGTGTTGGGGCAGGCCAGAATCTGCTCCAGCAGCAGGTTTGCCTGACGTACCCGCAGGCCGGTGGCGAAGGGCCAGTAGGAGCCCACACCCTCGCTGGCCAGAGGTGCGTTGCCGCTGATGCTGGGGTTCTTGAAGCCGCGGGGGGCAACCAGACGCCACAGCCAGGCCAGAGCGGGCGGGATGATGTGCATCAGACCCATAATGCCGTAGTCCGGATGAGCGGCGCTGGAGGGCGGCATACGTACGCCGAAGCTGCGCACGTCCACTTCCACCGGCTTATCCACGATGTTGTCCACCATTCTGCGGGGAACGATCACACGGGGGTTGGGGCAGGGCTTGCCGGTGGAGTCCATGGTGTGCTCCCACACCAGGCAGGTGGAACCGGGCACGCCCTGGATGTTGAAGAACACCAGAGGCTTTTTGCTGTGGATGGTGATGCGCTCGTACATGGGGTCCGAGCCGTATTCGGTGATGCCGTCCACACGCAAAAACCAGCCGTCCTCGCCGTCGTACAGGGCCAGCTTTCCGCTGCCGGTCTGGAAGGAGGGATGGCAGATGGCCATGTCATCGGTGACCGGGTAGATGGTACAGGTATCGCTCATGTGCAGGTAGTCGCGGTCGCCGCTCTCCAGGTTGGTGCCCAGCAGCACGCGGCCGTCCGGCACACGGTGCACATCCTGCAGCAGCTCGCTCTTGCCGCCGCCGGAAGCGCCCTCGTGCATCATGACCATCTCGTTCTCGTAGGGGGTCACGATCTTGGCGGCGGAGGCGTGGGCGGTAACCCAGCCCTCCTGCTCGCCGATGTCCAGCAGAACGCTGTAGATGCCCTTCTTGGCAGAGGGACCGGGGTACAGGTTATAGGCAAAGACCTCGTGACGGTCGTCCAGCCGGTTGTGCACGCACACCTGCTTGCCGTCAAAGTGGGTGTGGCGGAAGGGAGGAGCCACATACACGATGGCACGGGGCTTGAAGTTGTGGATGTCCTTGGCGCAGACGAAGGCCTGCAGCTGGGACAGGGCAAACGCAAAGAAAGCTGCGTTACGGGGGCAGACCAGCAGAGCCTGGTAGCCGTATTCGTAGCCGCCGGCCATGAAGGGAACCAGAATCAGCTCCTGACGGGCCAGCCACTTGTAAGTATCCACCTTCAGAGTGTTGAAGTCGTAGCCGTACACATCCTTGAAGCGGGGCTTGTCGGTGGGCTTGTCGTCACCGATGCGCATGCAGTCCGGGTCGCGGCGGCGCATGTAGTCCTCCACGTAGTTGACCACGGCGCCGTTTTTGCAGCGCACCACGTCGGCCTCCTTCACAAGAGTGCCGTTCACGTCGTAGGAAACATCGATCTGTTTGGTGCTGCCGTTGCCGAAGATCAGATCATACAGCATCTCCTCCGTTTTGGGGATGATGATGCAGGGGCTGTTGTTCAAAATCATTTCCAAATCGCGCGGAAGCACGAATTCTTCCAGTAATACATTCATGCGTATCTCGAACCCCTCTCTTGTTTCATTCCGGTTCGTTAAAAAACCTATAATAATAGGGTAACAAATAAAAAGATAACTTGTCAACCAAAGGCAAAAGCGGAGGGCGCGGGTGCACTTTGCTAAAATAGCCTGGAAAAGCCCTTCACCGGCCACTTTTTTGCCGCATGCCCCTATTATACTATGAAAATGTTTGATAATTTATGAATAAAGCTTTAATTTCGTAAAAAAATGCGGCATTATCTGGCGAAGCATTTAAAAAACAAAAGGTGAAATGAGAAAAGCCATACTTTTGGAAAGGATGAAGAAAATGCAGGACAGGGACGCAAAAAGCCTGCAGAAGGCAGAATACATAAAATTCAGGTGTTCTTTTTTTAACGATTGCCAGTAGAATTCGTTCGAAAAACAGTGGTATAATGGCTCAAGAAAGTTTTTTGCGCGGGAAAAGCCTGCGCAACCGAAAAGGAGAGAGTGACTATGGCAAACGTGATCGGCAGCCCCTCCCGCTACGTGCAGGGGCGCGGAGAATTGGCTCATCTGTATGAGCACTGCGAGAAATACGGCAAGGACCTGTTCGTGCTGGTAAGTGCGTCTGGTAAAAAACGCGTGGAGGCGAAGATCGCCCAGAGCGTAGAGGGTACCGGCGCCAAGGTGGTGTACGAGACCTTCAACGGCGAGTGCAGCCAGAAGGAGATCGACCGTGTGGTCGAGGCCTTCAAGGCCTCCGGCTGCAGCGTGGTGGTCGGCATCGGCGGCGGCAAGATCCATGATACCGCCAAGGCGGCCGCTTACTATGCAGGCGCTCCGGTGGTCATCGTGCCCACCATCGCCTCCACCGACGCACCCTGCAGCGCGCTGTCTGTGATTTACACCGATGAGGGTGTATTTGACCGCTACCTGTTCCTGCCCGCCAACCCCACCGTGGTCCTGGTGGACACCGACATTGTTGCCGCGGCTCCCGCCCGCCTGCTGGTATCCGGCATGGGCGATGCGCTGGCCACCTACTTTGAGGCCCGGGCCTGCCAGGCCTCCGGTGCGTCCAACTGCGTGGGCGGCAAGGTGACCCTGGCTGCCATGAGCCTGGCCCGCCTGTGCTACGAGACCCTGCTGGCCGACGGCCTGAAGGCCAAGCTGGCGGTGGAGCGCCACGTTTGCACCAAGGCGGTGGAGAACGTGATCGAGGCCAACACCTATCTGTCCGGCGTGGGCTTTGAGAGCGGCGGCCTGGCAGGTGCGCACGCCATCCATAACGGCCTGACCGCCATCCCCGAGACCCACAGCCTGTACCACGGCGAGAAGGTGGCCTTCGGTACCCTGGTTCAGCTGGTGCTGGAGAACGCTCCCCTGGAGGAGCTGGAAGAGGTGCTGGAGTTCTGCACCGAGGTGGGCCTGCCCACCACCCTGGCCGACCTGGGCGTGGAGAATCCCACCCAGGAGCAGCTGATGGAGGTTGCCAAGCTGGCCTGTGCCGATGCGGACACCCTGCACAACATGCCCTTCCCGGTGGATGCCGACAGCGTGTATGCGGCCATTCTGGCGGCAGACGAGCTGGGCAAGTACTACACCGACTGCTGAGTTTATCCGAAAAGCGGCTTCCCTGCCAATGCGGGGAGGCCGCTTTTTTGTTCCGCTTTGGCCGGTAGCGTAAAACAGAAGTGCAACAAAGTCACTTGACAAGTGAGAATGATTCTTATATACTTCGTTCAAAGGAAGCATACAGCGGGCATTGCTGCCCGCGGAACGGAGGAAACAATGACGAAAGCGTTGCTTTGGGCGGCGTTGGGCACAGGTGTCACCTTCGGCATGACCAGTTTGGGTTCGGCCATGGTGTTCCTGCTGCGGAAAAAGACCAGCGAGGGGATGCAGCGGATCTTTCTGGGCTTTGCGGCCGGTGTAATGATCGCGGCCTCGGTGTGGAGCCTGCTGATCCCGGCCATTGAGCAGGCCGAGGCAGCGGGCCAGATCAGCTGGATTCCGGCGGCGGGTGGTTTTGTGCTGGGCGTGGCCTTTCTGATGCTGATGGACGGGCTGCTGCCCCATTTGCATGCGGGTTCGGACCAGCCGGAGGGCCTGCACGCCAACTGGCGGCGTACCACCCTGCTGGTGCTGGCGGTGACGCTGCACAACATTCCCGAGGGCATGGCGGTGGGCCTGTCCTTTGCGCTGGCGGCCCAGCAGAGCGGGGCCGAGGCCGCACTCACCGGGGCTATGGCGCTGGCCATCGGCATCGGCATTCAGAACTTCCCCGAGGGTGCGGCTATCTCGCTACCCCTGCACCAGGAGGGGATGAGCCGGGGCAAGGCGTTTTTGTACGGCAGTGCTTCCGGTGTGGTGGAGCCCATCTTCGGCATCCTGGTGGTGCTGCTGTCCGGCTTTATCGGGCCCTTCATGCCCTGGCTGCTGGCCTTTGCGGCAGGCGCCATGATCTATGTGGTGGTGGAGGAGCTGATCCCCCAGGCCCATCTGGGCGAGCACTCCAACGTGGGCACCCTGGGCGTAATGGCCGGTTTTCTGGTGATGATGATCCTGGACGTGGCGCTGGGATAAACAAAACGGAGCGATGGATTTCATCGCTCCGTTTTTTCATGCGCTGAGGGGTGCCGCTGCGCAGCTGTTCGCAGACCTCCAGCGCGTCCAGCAGGTGATAGGGCTCGGTGGAATGGTCGCCGGGAGCGCCGGTGGTGACCAGAATGTACTCCCGGCCATCTACCCCGATCAGGCTGGCCAGGCACAGCCCTGCCTGGCTGGTGTAGCCGGTCTTGCCGCCCAGCAGCTCTCCACCCTGGCCGGGCATGCCGTCCAGCAGGGAGAACATGGAGCTGTACACCGTGAATCCCTGGGGATGCTCGCCGGTGGGAGAGGTGGTGTAGCTGCGGGAGGTGAATACCTGGCGGAAGGTTTCGTTTTCCAGCGCGCGGTCCAGCAGATGAGCAAGATCCGCCGCCGAGGCGTAATGGTCCGGGTCCTCCAGGCCGGTACAGTTGGTGAAATGGGTGTGCTCCAACCCCAGCTCCTCTGCACGCAGGTTCATCTGGTCCACAAAGACCTCCTCGCTGCCGCTGACCTGCAGAGCCAAAGTCAGGCAGCACTCCGCGCCGGAGGGCAGCATTGCCCCGTAGAGCAGATCCCGCAGGGGCACCGTTTCACCGGGTGCAAACCCGGCCAGCGAAGCATTTTCCGCCCACAGGCCGTTGAAGATTTCAGCGGGAACGGTTACGGTCTGGTCCAGGTCCGGCAGATTTTCGATGGCCAGCAGTACCGTCATGATTTTGGTGAGCGAGGCGGGCGGGGCTTCCGTGCCGGTGTTTTGCCCGGCGATCAGCTCGCCGCTGGTCCGGTCCAGCAGGGCGGCCCGGGGACTGGAAAGCCCGCTCAGAGCGGGGAGAGAGACGGCAGAAACGGAGCGATGCGAGGAAGCAGGCGCGGCGAGGGGATCGGCTTTCAGCCAGGCCAGCGCCGCGAAGAGCAGCAGGGCCAGCAGCCAGAGCGCCAGTGGACCGCGGCGGCTTCGGCGGCGGCGCTTTGCCCGGCGGCGCGGGGTGGAAGGAATACGGCGGGCCGCTGCGGGCTGGCATACCGGGCAGCGGGGGCGCAGGGTGCGCTGAGTGGTCATAACGAGCATCGGCCTTTCTTTGCCCGGCGGCAAAAAGCTTTCTGCCGGGTGTAATATTGGGATACTTTTGTTATAACAAAAAACGGCCGAAAGTGTTTTGCGGCCGGCTTTCGGTTTTCATACAATTTTCTTACAGCAAAAAATCCCCCGGCAGCCTGCGCCAAGCGCGGTTGCCGGGGGATTTTGAACCTGTAAGGTCAGTTTTTCACCGGCTGTGCGCCGGATTGTGGAAAACTTCGTGGAAAGACTGTGGAAAAATTACTTTTTCATGCCGGCCTCGGCCACCTTCATCATGATGGCGCATTCCATCCGCTTGCGGAACAGCTCACAGCCGTACTCGTAAACGCCGGTGATGCTGCCGGTGGCGTGGTAGGCGTTGGCCGCGCAGCCGCCGGAGCAGTACAGCTTTGCCCAGCAGTCTTTGCAGCCGGGGCGGGCGTAGGCGTTGCACAGCTTGAACTCATCCCGCAGAGCGGTGTTGGTCACGCCGTCCCACACGTTGCCCATGCTGTACTTCGGGTCGCCCACGAACTGATGGCAGGGGAACAGCTCACCCCAGGGGGTCACGGCCAGGTACTCGGTGCCGCTGCCGCAGCCGGAGATGCGCTTGTAGATGCAGGGGCCGTGGTTCAGGTCGATCATGTAGTGGTAGAAGGTGAAGCCCTTGCCCTCGCTCTCGCGGCGCAGCATCTCCTTGGCCAGGATCTCGTACTGCTCCATGATCTTGGGCAGGTCCTCCTCGGTGAGGGCGTAGGGGTCACCGGGGGCGCAGACCACCGGCTCCATGCTCAGCTGGTCGAAGCCCAGGTCGGCCAGGTGGAAGATGTCGTTGGTGAAGTCCACGTTGTTGTGGGTGAAGGTGCCGCGCACGTAGTATTCCTTATTGCCGCGGGCCTTGGCGAACTTCTGGAACTTGGGCACGATGGTGTCGTAGCTGCCCTGACCGGCGTAGTTCTTGCGCAGCCGGTCGTGGACCTCTTTACGGCCGTCGATGCTCATGACCACGTTGTTCATTTCCTTGTTGGCGAACTCGATGACCTCGTCGTCCACCAGAACGCCGTTGGTGGTCAGGGTAAAGCGGAACTTCTTGTTGTTGGGCTCCTCCAGGCTGCGGCCATAGGCAACCAGCTGCTTGACCACATCCCAGTTCATTAGGGGCTCGCCGCCGAAGAAGTCCACCTCCAGGTTGCGGCGCTTGCCGCTGTTGGCCACCAGGAAGTCCAGAGCCTGCTTGCCTACCTCAAAGCTCATCAGGGCGCGCTCGCCGTGGTAGTTGCCCTGGCTGGCGAAGCAGTATTCGCAGTTCAGGTTGCAGGTGTGGGCCACATGCAGGCACATGGCCTTTACTTCGGTCACGCGCTTTTTGAAATCGAAGGCCATGTCGCCGTAGATATCCTTGGCGAAGAGCTTGCCGGCCTTTTCCAGCTCGGCGATGTCCTCGAGACACTGGCGCAGGTCGGCCTCGGTCACATCCTCGCGGCCGGCGTATTTCTCCAGCATTTTTGCCACGATCTCGTCGGCGGGGGTGGTCTCGTACAGGCCGATCACGTCATAGGCCACATCGTCCACCACATGGACCGAGCCGCTGAATACATCCAGCACGATGTTGTATCCGTTGAGTTTATACTGATGGATCATGAAACGAAGGTTCCTTTCTGTAATGAATCTATCTGAAACTAAAAACGAAGGATCTATTCAAAAATCCGGCGGGGGCAGGCCCCGGCTGGATGAAAACGCAAAAAATACCGCCTGCGCACAATGCGGCAGGCGGTATGCTGCAAGGCAAGAATTACTTCTCGTCGTTCTTATGCTCGCACATCTGGTTAGCAACACCGCAGGAGGTTTTGCAGGCAGACTGGCAGGAAGTCTGGCATTCGCCGCAGCCGCCGGTCTGTACGCTCTTGGCCAGGTCGCGGGTCTCGAGAGTCTGAATCCGGTTCATCGATACGTCCCCCTTTCTATACCATAAATTTCCGGGAACCGGGCGGGAATGCCCGGCGCTTAAGAAACCTATAGAAACTTGCGTTTATTATACAATGGAAGCGGCCTTTTCGTCAATACCTACTTTGGAGGCTCCGGCGGGGGCCAGCAGGGTGAACAGGGCGCAGGGAATGAAGTAGGCAAAGGCCAGCAGATAGCGGATCTGCATGTAATTGGGCGCGCCCACCACCAGGCCGAACCACACCAGATACAGCGGCAGATAAGCCAGCAGCAGCCGGGCGCGGCGGCGCAGCAGCTGCACCACGCCGCACAAAAGCAGACCGTAAGCCATAAGCGCGGGCGGAACGAACACCGCCCGGGCCTCCAGCTCGTCCCGCAGGCCCGCCCATCCGGTGAGACCCAGCACAATGTCCTTGCTGGTGATGCCAAAGGCTCCGTTGCTGCCTTCGTAGGGGAAGGAATAGCTGCCGCCGTCAAACCGGGGGCTTACGTAGCCTGCCACCTCGGCCAGCCAGGCCTTCAGGTAGCTTTGCCAGTGGCCGGGCAGCAGCTGGGCCCACACCGAAAGCAGGTCCAGCTTGCCCTGCAGGGTGGCAAAATGCTCGGCATTGAACTCCGAGCTGGTCTTCACCGGGTCCACCGTGATGGGGCTGTAGCTCTGGGCCATGGCCTCCACCGGGATCACCCGGGCGATGGTCTCGGCCTGCTGGGGGCTGAAGGCCTCCGGTTCCGAGGAGGCCACATAGGCCAGCTGCTGCAGCGGCACGGCCCAGGCTTCGGCGGTGAGGGTGCTCTGCAGACCCAGTGCGCCGTAGACCGGCCCGGTGATCAGCTTCACGCCGATCAGCACCGGCAGAAGCACGGTGAGGATGCGGCGGCGGGCTGGGCGCAGAGCGCAAAGCGCAAGGCAGACTACTGCCGCGATGGGCCAGCCGTTGCCCCGCAGAAAGCACAGCAGCAGGGTGAGAACAACAAAATGAATCACTCCGCTTTTCTGCTGCAGATTTTCCCCCTTACAGCGGGCGGTGTCGAACAGAAACAGGCAGTAGAGCAGCAGCACCCCGTTGAACAGCGGGTCCTTCCAGACCACCAGGCTTTGGAAGGCATACATGGTGCAGCCGCCGAAGAGGGCAAAGCCCAGGCCCACAGCGATCAGCCCCGCGCCCCGCCGGCGCATCCAGACCAGGCTGTAGGCCAGCATGGCGGCCACGGTGGTCATCTGCAGAAAGCCGAAGAGATACGCCCCCAGCTCCATCAGGCCCAGCTTGTAAAAGGGCCAGAGGATCAGCCGCAGCAGCAAAGTGTAAAGGATGGGGTGGGCGTCGTTCAGCCCACCGTGGAAGGCCTGCTCCAGCAGCTGAACCGAGTCCACATCCAGCCGCACCGGGCCCCAGCACAAAAAGACCGGCAGCCAAAGCACCAGAATAACCCCGGTGTACAGCGCCAGCTGCCGCCACAGCGGCCCGGCGGGTGCGGTGGGTACGTCCGCGGCGGGCAGATGAGCCAGAAAGCGGCACAGCCCCAGCAGAATGGGGAACAGAAGGGCGCTGAGCAAGACCCAGAATGCCAAAAAGGAAAGGTCAAACTGCATGGTGCCCGCCACCGCGTTCTGCCCCAAAGTGAAAAAGCAGAACACTGCGGCCAGCACTCCGCAGGCCAGGCCTTCCCGGCGGGAGGGCCTGGCGCACAGGCCGCGCACAGCACAGATGAAGCAGATGCCCCAGAACAAGCAGAAGGCAGGCGGAGACCACACCTGACAGGCCCAGAGCAGGAACAAAGCGCAGAACAGCCCGCTCACCACTCCGGCGGCAGGGACCAGGCGCCGGTGGCGGCTCACAAAGGCCTCCGCAAAGGAAAAGCTGGATAACATGCGATCAATCTCCTTTGGTTGAAGTTGAATGGGAAGCACAGATCAGCACCCGCAGTGCCCGGGGCATGGTGCCGCCGGTGCTGTGCAGCCGCACACCCTGGCGATTCAGCCGGGCGCAGCAGTCCAGAAAGACCCGATCCACCCGTTCGCCGGGTACGATCAGCGGAATGCCCGGGGGATAGGCCCACACATATTCGGCGCTCACCCGACCCTCACAGGCTCCAAGCGGAACCTCCTCACAGGGCAGCTCCAGTGCCTGCGCTACAGGCAGGACGGCGGGCGGCAGCGGCAGTGGTTTGGCAGCAGGCGGCATCGGGCAGGCGGCAAGGCTCTTATCAATTGCCACAAGTGCCCGGGCCAGCCGCAGCAGATTCTCCTCGGTGTCGCCCAGGCCGGTCATGGCAATGGCCCAGTCGCCGCTGGCCATCTCCAGTTCAATGGAAAATTCCTCCCGCAGCCGGGCCATCAGTCCGGGACCGGTGAGGGCGGTGCCCCGGGTGGAGATCACCAGTTTGCCGGGATCGTGGGCGAAAAGGCCGGGATGCTTTTGCAGTGTGTCCGCCCCGTGGCAGAGTACCCGCAGCCGGGTCAGCCCGGCAATGGCACGGTCAAAAGAGGCCAGCGCAGCCTGCCAGCGGGCAAACAGCTCGCCGCCCCGGCGTTCCAGCAGGTCCACGCAGCCGTCCATGCTGGCCATCAGCAGGTAAGAAGGGCTGCTGGTCTCGAAGATGCCCAGCTGACGGGCCAGCGCCTCAGCCGGAATCAAATCGCCCTGCTGGTGCAGGATGCCGGTCTGGGTCAGGCTTGGCAGAGTCTTGTGCAGGCTCTGAACCACCACATCGGCCCCGGAGGCGACTGCCCCAGCGGGCCAGCTGGGGGCAAGGCCCAGATGAGCGCCGTGGGCCTCATCCACCAATACCGGAACCCCGGCGGCATGAGCGGCGGTGCAGATGGCGGTAAGATCGCTGATCACGCCCTCATAGGTGGGGCTGGTGAGCACCAGCAGCTTTGCGTCCGGGTGGGCGGCCAGCGCGGCGCGCACCTGTTCTGGGGTAATGGAGGCCAGTACCCCGAAGCTCTTGTCCACCGGCGGGGCCAGCCAGACTGGCACCGCGCCGCAAAGCTCCAGCGCGTGGTAAACGGATTTGTGGCAGCCGCGGCTCAGGATCACCTTGCCGCCATGGCCCGCCGCCGCCCGGATACCGGCCAGGATGCCGCAGGTGCTGCCGTTTACCAGATAAAAGCTGCGCTGCGCGCCCCAGAGCCGGGCGGCACGGTCCATGGAATCCTTCAAAATACCCTCGGCCTCGTGCAGGTCGTCGAAGCCGTGGATTTCAGTGATGTCCCAGGCCGCGCCCAGAGCGGCCAGATAGGAGGCCAGTGCGGTGTTCCGCTTGTGGCCGGGCATGTGCATGGGAGCAGGACCGCCGGTGCTGTGGCGGGCCAATGCTTCCAGCAGAGGAGGAAACGGGTCAGGCATGCAGAAATACTCCTTTGAAGCGGGGCATTCCCGGTAGGAAGACCGCCGCGTTTTTTCCACTTTATCATAACACACTTGCCCCGGCGGCGCAAAAAAAGAAGGGATGTGCGCGCTGCAACAGGAAACCGGTCAGTTTTATGGTATAATAATCAAAATAAGTATCAACAGGGACGCACCTTTCACAGGGGGCGTCCGGATGAAATGAGGAATTTGCTATGAAAAATTTCCGCAAGACCTTTTCCATCTCGTCGGTGGCTTTTATTCTGGTGGGCCTGGCGCTGCTGCTCTGGCCGGATGTATCTCTGCGGCTGGTCTGCGGGCTGTTTGGCCTGGTGATCCTGCTGAAGGGCGTGAGCAGCATCTACAGCTTTTTGAAGGCTGAGGTGCGGGGCTTCTTCAGCTACTTCGGCTGGCTGTTCGGCGCAATCGCGGTGGCTCTTGGCATCTTCTTGCTGATCCGGCCCCAGACCGTGGTGTCCGTTTTGCCCATTCTGGTGGGCCTGTTCGTGATTCTGGACGGTGTGATGCGGGTGCAGAGCGCCTTTGAGCTGCGGGCAGCGGGCTATGACCGCTGGTGGAGCTTGCTGCTGCTGGCACTGGTCAGCGTGGTATTGGGCGCGGTAATGCTGTGGAATCCGTTCGGCACCGTGGAGCTGCTGGTTATGGCCATCGGTGTGATCCTGATGGTGGAGGGCGTATTGAATCTGGCTGGTTCCATCTGGGCTGCAATCCAGCTGAAGGGCCTGAAAAAGGCGGCCCGTGACATGGCCGATCAGATGCAGGAGATACTCACCGACCCCGCCTTTGACGATACGGACATCGTGGAGGCGGACTGGCGCGATTTGGACGATAAGCATTAAACCGGCATGAAACGGACGCTTTTCAAGCAGGGGGCAGAACCGCTGCCACCGGAATTGCAGCGGGCCGCCGCTTTGTGCGGGCTGGCCGCGCTGGTCTATCTGGCGGCGGATTCCGCTTTGAGTGGGTTGCTGGGCCCGTCGGTGGACGGTCTGTCCCCGTCAGCGGGGGAGCTGGTGGCGCTGGGCAAAAATCTGTTGGCGCTGGCGGCTCCGCTGCTGGTGGCGCTGGCTAGCCCGCCCGGGGCCCCGGTGCGCCTCAGGCGGCCCCGCTGGAGGCTGCTCCCGGCGCTGTTCCTGCTGTTCTGGGTGCTCACCATGGCAGGAAATCTTGCCAGCACCGTCCTGCGGGCTGTGTTGGGCGAAGCCGCCGGTGTGCAGCTGGCGGAGGCCCCGGCCGGGCTGCTGTGGCTTCGGCTGGCGCTTGTTCCGGCGGTGGGCGAGGAGCTGCTCTTCCGGGGGCTGATGCAGGGCTACCTGCGCCCCTGGGGTGGTCGGGCGGCAGTGTGGGGCCAGGCAGTGCTGTTCGCGCTGCTGCACGGCGAGGCACCGGCCTGCCTGTCGGCTCTGCTTTCCGGGCTGGCGCTGGGCCTTTGCGCCGAAACCAGCGGCAGCCTCTGGCCCGGCATGGTCTTTCATCTTTACAACAACACCTTGGCCCTGCTGGGGCAGACCGGCGCGGGTCCGGCGTGGGTGCAGCCGCTGCTGCTGTTCGGCCTGCCCGCTGCCGCGCTGGCGGTTTGGGCGGCAAAACCCAAGCTTCTGCCCCGTCTGCACGGCAATGGCGGGGGTGTGCTGGCCCGCTGCCCCGGGTATGCCCTGGCGGCGGTGCTGCTGACGGTACAGATGCTGCACGCCACGTTTACATGATTTTTCACGAAGGAGAAACCGGATGACTGACGAAGAACTGATGGGCCTTGCCCTGGAGGAAGCAAAAAAAGCCGCAGCGCTGGGCGAGGTACCGGTGGGGGCGGTGGTGGCCAAGGACGGCGAGCCCATCGCTCTGGCCCATAACACCCGGGAAACCGAGAAAAACGCCCTGCACCACGCCGAGCTGCTGGCCATCGACGCGGCCTGCAAAAAGCTGGGCGGCTGGCGGCTGTGGCAGTGCGAGCTGTTCGTGACGCTGGAGCCCTGCCCCATGTGCAGCGGGGCTATCATCAACAGCCGTATCAAGCGGGTGGTCTACGGCGCGAAGGATACCAAGGCGGGCTGCTGCGGCTCGTTGGTGGACCTGTTTGCCTACCCGTTTAATCACCATCCGGTGATCGAGAGCGGCCTGCGGGAGCAGGAGGCTGCCGCCCTGCTTCAGGAGTTTTTTGCCATGCTGCGGCGTAAACGGGAGGAGAAAAAGGAAAAATGAGAGAAAAGACAGTGCTGGTCACCGGGGCAAGCCGGGGCATCGGCGCGGCGGTGGCCCGGGCCTTTGCCAATGCCGGATACCGGGTGGCCGTCAACTATAACACCAGCAAGACCGAGGCCGAGGCCCTGGCGGCCCAGTGGCCGGATCAAATGCTGCCGGTGCAGGCAGACGTGGCCGACCGGGCCCAGGTGGAGGCCATGTTCCGCCAGGTGGAGGAAGCCTTCGGCGGGGTGGATGTGCTGGTATGCAACGCGGGCATTGCCCGACAGGAGCTGTTCACCGACGTGACCCCCGCGGCCTGGCAGCGGATGCTGGATGTGCACCTGAGCGGTGCCTTCCACTGCTGTCAGTGCGCGCTGCCCCATATGCTGCATCAGAAATGGGGACGCATCGTGACCGTGAGCTCCATGTGGGGCCAGGTGGGTGGCAGCTGTGAGGTGGCTTATTCCGCCGCCAAGGCGGGTCTGATCGGCCTGACCCGGGCCCTCGCAAAGGAGGAAGGCCCCAGCGGCATCACGGTGAACTGCGTGGCCCCCGGCGTGATCGAGACCGATATGATGGCGGCCTTTTCCGCCAAGGACAAGGCTGCCCTGGCGGAGGAGACCCCGCTGGGCAGTCTGGGCAGTCCGGAGCAGGTGGCAAAGGCTATCCTGTTTTTGGCCGGCGATGACGCAGACTACATCACCGGCCAGGTGCTGGGGGTGAACGGCGGCCTGGTGGTATAAGCGCCAATCCGCCGGAACGCTTTTCCCTTCTGCCGCATACAATGCGGGCAAGGAGGGGAGCACGATGACAGTATTTCAGGAAGGGATCGACGTATCCCGTTATCAGGGCGTGGTGGACTGGTCTGCCGTGGCCGCGGCGGGCAAGGAGTTTGCCATCGTCCGGGTGGGCTCCAGCAACCAGAGCGGGCCCTATGTGGACCCCTGTTTTACCCGCAACGTGCAGGGGGCACATGCCGCCGGGCTGCGGGTGGGGGCCTATTTTTACACCTATGCCAAAACCGAGAGCGAGGTCATCCGGGAGCTGGATGTGTTTTTGAAGGCACTGGAGGGCCACCGGCTGGAGTATCCGGTCTATGTGGATGCGGAGGATGCCTCGCTGGCAAGCCTGGGACGGGACGCAGTGACCCGGCTGATTCAGTTTTCCATGGATATTCTGGACCAGAAGGGCTGGTTCCCGGGCTATTACAGCTATACGGAATTTTTGCGCCGTTACGTCAATACCCAGCAGCTGGCGGATTACCCCCTGTGGGTGGCCGACTACCGAGGCTATGTGGGTTACGGCGGCAGCTATGGGGTCTGGCAGTATTCCTCGGTGGGGCAGGTGAGCGGCGTGAACGGCAATGTGGACCTGAACTACAGCTACAAGGATTACCTGCCGCTGATCCGGGCGGCGGGCAAGAATGGTTATCTGCCGGAGGTGGACCCCACTCAGCCGGAGGAGGATTACTACGAGCTGTGGCGTGCCGCCCAGGATAAGCTGGACCGGATTGCAATGATCCTGGCCGAGGAATAAGGTTGCATCACCGGGCAAAACATGCTATCGTTAAGGCGATGCCGGGGCGGCCACAAAAACCACCCTGGAATATGGAACAAAAAATGATCCGCTGTTTAGGAGAATAATATGGAAAACAAAACCTTTTTGCGCAATGTATTGGGCATTGCCACCTTCTGCATCCTGCTTTACTGGGGGCTGCAGAATATGGACCGGGTGGGCAGCTTCCTGGGAATGGTAGCCGGTCTGCTCATGCCCTTTTTGCTGGGCGCTGCCATGGCCTTTATTTTGAATGTGCCCATGCGCGCCATCGAGACCCATCTGCCCCAGAAGCTGCAAAAGGCCCACCGGGGCATCTCGCTGGTGATAACGCTGGCCGGAGTGATCGGTGTGGTCATGGTGGTGTCGCTGCTGGTGCTGCCGCAGCTGCAGAATACCGTGCAGACCATTGCGGCCCGGATGCCCGCCTTCTGGGCGCAGGCTCAGGAATGGGCCAATGAGCTGATGATCCGCTACCCCGAGCTGGCGGACTGGCTGAGTGAGGCCGGTAACCTGAACCTGCGCAATGTGACCCAGCAGGTGGTGGACTGGCTGAAAAACGGCGGACTTGCGCTGGTGGGCAACACGGTCACCGCGGCCACCGGCATCATCTCGGGCTTTGTGAACTTCTTCATTGCCTTCATTTTCGCCATTTACCTGCTGTTCCAGAGGGAGACACTGAGCCGTCAGGGCCGGATGCTCCTGTTTGCCTGGATGAAGCCGGAGCATGCGGAGAAGGTGCTGGAGGTGGTTCGGCTGGCCAACAAGACCTTCTCGAACTTTCTGTCCGGTCAGTGCCTGGAGGCCTGCATTCTGGGCGCGCTGTTCGCGGTGGGCATGCTGCTGTTCCGTATGCCTTATGTGCTGCTGGTCAGTGTGCTGGTGGCGGTCACCGCGCTGATTCCGGTGTTCGGTGCCTTCATCGGCTGCTTTGTGGGCGCGTTCCTGATTCTGATTCAGAACCCCATGCAGGCCGTGGTGTTTGTGATTTTGTTCCTGGTGATCCAGCAGATCGAGGGCAACCTGATCTACCCCCGCGTGGTGGGCAGCTCGGTGGGCCTGCCCTCGGTGTGGGTACTCACCGCCGTTACTCTGGGCGGCAGCATGTTCGGCGTGGTCGGTATGCTGGTGATGATTCCGCTGTGCTCGGTGCTCTACAGCCTGCTGCGCACCGCCACCCGGGAGCGCCTGCGCCGCCGTGGTGTGGAAAAGGCAAAGTATATGCTGGCACCTGCTCAGCAGGCTCCGAAGGCTCAGGCCCAGCCGCCGAAGGCTCCGAAGAAAAAGTAAATTCGCAAATAATAAAAGCGCCTGCCCGGCGGTTTTCCCGGGCAGGCGCTTTTTGGTGCGAGTCAAAAAGAAAACCGCTGGCTTTCACCAGCGGTTTTCGCAAATCGATTTACTTCAGCAGCTCTTCCACAGCAGCCTTGGGCTTCAGGCCCACGCTCTTGTTGGCGATGGCGCCATTCTTGAACACCATCAGGGTGGGGATGCTCATTACGCCGAACTGCATGGCCAGCTCGGGGTTCTCGTCGATGTCGATCTTGCAGACCTTCACCTGACCAGCCTTCTCCTCAGCCAGCTCATCCACGATGGGAGCCATCATGCGGCAGGGACCGCACCAGGTTGCCCAGAAATCCACCAGAACGGGGACATTGCTCTGCAGGACCTCCTGCTCGAAGTTTGCTTTATTTACAGTTACAACGCTCATTTCATAACACTCCTTTTTATTTCAGGGGCTCCGCAGGTGAGTGCGGAGCGGTTCATCCATTGGCCTTAGTATACCAGTGCCGGGGCAGGTTATCCGTGATGTAATCACCTTAATTATACCACGCCGGTGAAGGTTTGTGGCCTCAGCGCAAACTGTCCTTCGCCACCTCACGCAGCTTGTCCATGTCCAGCAGGGTGATGCAGCCCCGGGCAATGAGCACCATCTTTTCGGTCTGGAAATATTTGAGCATCCGGGTCACCACCTCCCGTGCGCTGCCCAGATGATGGGCGATCTCCTCATGGGTCAGGCGAAGCTCGGTGGTGTCGTTCAGCTGCGCCTCGCCCACCAGGAAGGCGGCCAGGCGGCTGTCCAGATGCTTGTAGAGAATCTGGTCCAGCAGCCACATCACGTCGGAAAAACGGCTGGCAATCAGCTCGGTGGTGTAGTTGGCCACCGGGGCGGATTCCTGCATCAGCTTTTTGTAGACCGGCGCGGGAATACGGTAAAGGATGCAGTCCTTTTCCGCCTGCACCGAGATGTCGAACTGCAGGCTGTTGAGCATGCAGTAGGCCGAGAGAATGCACACATCCCGCTCAAACAGCCGGTACAGGGTGACCTCGCGCCCCTCCTCGGAGAAGGAGTATCCCCGCAGCTGGCCGTGTACCACGATCAGCGGGCCCACGCAGTCCTCAGAGCCGTTGTGCACCACCTCGCCCTTGCTTACGTGATGCAATGTCACGTTCTGGGCCAGGTATTGCTGCTGCTCACGGGTGAGCTTGGGCCAAAAGGGAAGATATTCGTAAAATTCCATCGGCGGGCCTCCCTGGGGTTACGGATTTTGTCAAAAAGACAAGAAGGATTACAAAACGATTATGCCACAAAACGAGGCGGGATGCAACGCCGCGGCTCAAAATGCCAGCAGGCCCAGATGCTCCAGCAGAATCTTGCAGCCCATCAGCACCAGAACGATACCGCCTGCCAGCTCGGCACGGGATTTGTAGCGGGCGCCGAACCGGTGGCCGATGGCTACGCCCACGGCGGAAAGGCAGAAGGTGATCACGCCGATGAAGCTTACGGCGGGCACGATATCCACCGACAGGAAGGCAAAGGTTACGCCCACCGCCAGGGCGTCGATGCTGGTGGCCACCGCCAGGGGCAGCATGGCTGCCGGGCCGAACTGGCAGTTCAGCTCCTCCGGCTCCGAGCGGGATTCCCGGATCATGTTTACGCCGATGAATACCAGCAAGACAAAGGCGATCCAGTGGTCCACGTTGGTGATGAATTGCTGGAACTGGGTTCCCAGAAGATATCCAATCAGCGGCATCAGTGCCTGAAAGCCGCCGAAGTACAGGCCGGTGATGGCAGCATGGCGGGGTTTCAGGCTGGGAAGGCTCAGACCCTTGCAGATGGAGACGGCAAATGCATCCATGGAAAGGCCGACTGCCAGAATAAACAGTTCGATCAGACTCATAAAATAAAAACTCCCTCGCAGAAAATTTGCCTGGCCGCAAAGCCGGCCGGGGAATATGCAGCTTGCGAAAAACGCAGTAATATTAATTATAACATATATCTTCATGGCCCTCACCGGGCCTTTGGAAAAAAGAAGTATAATTTTTTGAAAAATATTTCAAAAAAGGGCTTGCGTTTTGCAAAACACCGTGCTATAATATATTTCGCAGCCGACACGAGAGAGCTGATGCGCAGGTGTCGTACAACGGCTAGTACATCAGCCTTCCAAGCTGAGGACGTGGGTTCGACTCCCATCACCTGCTCCACAAAGCAGGCAAGGGGCTAGGGCTCCGGCTTGCTGGCTGCAACAACAGCATATGCGGATGTGGCGGAATTGGCAGACGCGCTAGATTCAGGTTCTAGTGGTAGCGATACCGTGGGGGTTCAAGTCCCTTCATCCGCACCAAAGCCCCGAATACGAAAGTGTTCGGGGTTTTCTTTTTATCTTGTCACGCACTTCTTTATGCTTTACCGATCAAAGGCCTGGTCATTTAGCCGGGCCTTTTTCTTTTGCATCCTGTTACGTTTTACGCCGGAAAAATCGAACCGGAGTGCAGTTGCCATCCCCGGAAAGACGGTTTGGCCAGCGGATTTTTTACCAGATGAGGCGCAGGGATAAAACTGCAGTCAGCGACAGGAAGCAATAGAAATAAAGCTCACGAAACGAAAAAACTCAAAAATAAATTCAAAATATCAAACAAAACAGCCGGTTGGCAGGATGACGAATGTCCCCCGTACTAATTTGTAGAACATAAGATCGGCAAAAAAGCAATATTCATACCAAACAAAAATCTATTGAAAAAATAGGCATTTTGATGAAGAAAATTTTCATAATTTACACAAAAAGATGAAAAATTTTTCCATTAAGTCAAAAAGTTGAAAATTGAATATACATATCACTGAAAAATGCTATCATTGACGAGAAAATCTGTGCAACATGCAAGCGAACGGAAAGGAGAGGAGGAAGACAAAAAACAGCGTTGCGCAAGAAATGAGAAGCAAACAGCGGAAAGGTTAAGGATAGCATGAGACTGAAACTGAAACGCATGGTGGCACTGTTGCTGGCAGTTTGTGTGATGGCCAGCACGGCAGCCCCTGTTTTTGCAGCGGATGAACCGCTGCTGGAACAGCCGCCGGTAACCGCAGAAGAAGTGACCGGAGAACTGACCCTGCCCGGCGAAGTGCCTGCAGCCACTGAAACGCCCAAAGCAACGGAAGTGCCTGCGGCAACCGAAGAGCCTGTAGTCACGGAAATGCCTGCGGCGACCGAAGCACCCGAGGCGACGGAAGTGCCTGAGGCTACCGAAGAGCCTGTAGCCACAGAAGTGCCTGCGGCAACCGAAGCACCCGAGGCGACCGAGACGCCCGCGCCCACGGAAACGCCAGCTCCCACGGAAACACCGGAGGGAAACGAGGTTCCTGTGGCCGAGGATGGCGCGGACAAGCTGGCTCAGGCCAAAAAGGCTGCGCCTCAGATCCCGGGCTTTGAACTGTATACTGGCGATTCCATCGATACCGCCCGGCAGTACATCTTGGTGGCTCAGGATCAGCGGGAGGGGGAAAATGGCGTTTATGCGCTGTACCTCAGCGCAGATGGCGCATCCACCAGTCCCGGAGCCTTGAAGGCCAAGGGCGCGGTGACCGCGCAGCTGACCCTGAGCGAGAACGGTGTCACCGCCGCCTGGCTGAAAAATGGCGAATCCCTCACGCTGGACCGGCTGCTGCTGGATGCAAAGCAGAGTGAGGACGGCAAGGTTGCCTTCTCCAACAGCGCTACCAGCCAGTGGCTCAAGCTGGATGGCAGTATGACCGCCGCGACCGAGAGCTTCTGCTCGGTCCAGAAAAAAGCCGACGGCTCCTACCTGCTGAAAAATGCTGCAAACAACCGGGTGCTGAGCTTCAACATCAACGGCGACGGCGGCAAATTTACCAGTGCCCAGACCGACTTCTGGGCCCCGCAGGCCGAAACGGACTACAGCATCTATCTGTATGCCCGTCAATCGGATGAAAACGCGCCCCAAATCCCCGGCTTCTCCCTGTACACCAGCAGTCAGCTGGATCTGAGCAAGGAGTACCTGATCGTAGCCCGCGGTAAGGAGGAAGCCTACAAAGATGAGGTGTATGCACTGTATCTGAGCGATGCAGGCAAGAGCCTGAATCCCGGCTCCCTCAGTGGTGTGGACGGTACTGTTGCCGCTAAACTCACTTTGACGGAGGGCGGCGTGCAGGCCTCCTGGCTGAAGGATGGAAGCACTCTGACCCTGGAGGACCTGACCCTGGTGGGCAGCGCCATGGATGGCGGCTTCAGCCTGCAGAATGCCAAGAGCGGCAACTATCTGGCATTGGCTGAGAGCAACATGGTGGCGGATCAGGCGGTGAGCCTGGGCGTGGCCAAGGCGGGCGACGGCTGGCAGATCAGCGGCGCCAAGCGTGTGCTGGACTTTAACCGCAAGGGCGATACCACCCAGTATCCCAATAACATCACCGATTTCTGGGGTCCCCGAAGCCTGTCTGAGGGCAAGAGCTATACCCTGTGGCTCTACGCGCGGGACATCACCCTGAACGAGACCGACCTGAAGATCGACGGCTACACCCAGGCGGAAACCGATATCCTGACCGACGGCGTTTACGCAGTGGTGGGCTATGACGAGGGTTTCCGGGTGCTCTCTACCAGCGGTGCGAACAATGCCAACGCAGCGGTGCGGGATGACCGGACCGGAAAGCTGACCAATGCACAAGAGGCGCTGGCCGGGGCAGATCTGTCGCTGACCAGCACGCAGGGCGGCGTGTATCTCACCGCCATGACCGAGGACGGCCCGGTTTATCTGGGCCTGGGCAGCGAGGGGGTATTCCGCAGCGATGCTCCGGTACTGCTCACCGTGACGAAGAACGAAAACAACACCTACACTCTCAGCGCAGGCGAAGCCAGGCTGGCGGTGGAGAACGGCGGCTTTACCGCCAATGCACAGGGCAGTCCGGTTCAGCTGTTCCTGAAAAAAGCCGAGCAGCCCACCCTGGTGCGTACCAAGGCTGTGGTAGAGCAGGGCTACGCAGGCACCAGCCAGCTGGCGGTGACCGGTGGCACCGAATGGATTTATACCGACGCCCGGGGCGCGCACCCGGCAACGGTGGAGTGGACCCTGACCGAAAATCCGGACGGCGCTTTCCGTCTGGAAAATGGCGTGCTCACCGCGCTCAAGGCAAGCGGCACCGGCACTGCATCCGGTAAACTGGTTTACACCGAGGAGAAAGCGGTGGACCTGGGCACTGTGGCCCTGACTGCCTGCGGCCCGGAGGAGGCGATTACCGGCACCACACAGAATCAGCCCTTTGTAAACGGCGAGCCGGACGGCGGCAACGGCAAGAACTATCGTATTCCCTCACTGATCACTCTGGACAATGGTTGGATGGTGGCTGCAGCGGATATGCGCTGGCAGACTACCGCCGACTCTCCCCAGAATCTGGATACCATTGTGAGCGTCTCCAAGGACGGCGGTGCCACCTGGAGCTATGAGGTTGTAAACTACTTTGATGATCAGGCCAACAGCGCCACCGGCCAGGCCAGCGCCTCTTTCATCGACCCCTCCATGGTGCAGGGGCCGGACGGCAAGCTGTACATGGTGGTGGACGCCTGCCCCTCCTATGTGGGTCTGATGAGCGGCAACCGGATGGGCAACCAGAGCAGCGGCTTTGACGAGCAGGGCCGGATGCTGGTGGCCCTCGCCGGTGAAAACCAGGATGCTCCCAAGGAAAAGAGCGCCTACACCTATCGTGTGGATCTGAACGCAGAGCCTGCCCGGGTCACCGTGCAGGGCCAGGAACTGAAGCTGTACCCCATCACCACCGAGAGCGGAGAAACCACCGGTCAGTGGGTGAATGCGGAGCTGGATCTGTTTGCCTGGGACGGTGCGTCCGGCCCGGTGGAGAAGGTGATGCGGGAGCAGCTGAGCAGCGGCGAGATGGTACAGACCAATCTGTTCTACCGCAGCAGCGCCTGGAAGGCGTACCCTGTGTTCTACATCATGCTGCGCAGCGCCGAGGTAACGGCAGATGGCCTGATATGGGGCGAACCCACCTTCCTGGACATCAAGTACACCGAAAATGAGTCCTTCACCGGTGTGTGCCCCGGCCGCGGCCTGGTAACCACCGTGGAGGGCAAACAGCGCATCGTGTTCCCCCTGTACGACAATGCCACCGGTCAGGAGTACGCCAGCGTGATCTACAGCGATGACAACGGCAAAACCTGGACCCGCGGCGACCGGGTGAACAACCTGGCCAGCGGCAGCAAGACCAGTGAGTCCCAGGTGGTGAACCTGCCGGACGGCGGCATGCGCATCTTCTGCCGCAACCTGGGCGGCCAGATTACCTTTGCCGACAGCTACGACGGCGGCGCGACCTGGGGCCAGGCCACTGCGGACAGCGCCCTGAATTACACCTCCAACTGCATGGTGTCCTTCATCAATGCGGCCGGTTATGTCAAGAGCCCGGAGGGCAAGGTTTACGGCGATCTGGTGATCGCTTCCTACCCGGCGGGCGGCGGACGTACCAACGGTGTGATCCGTGTGGGCTCCATGAGCGAGACCGGCACCATCACCTGGCTGAACGACACTGAGGTGGATTTTGCGGGCCGGTACCAGTATTCCTGCCTGACCCAGAAGCAGGGCGATGCCCTGGGCCTGCTGTTTGAGTCCGGGACCGCCGGCCCCGGCAGCACCGAGAACAGCGGCGCGGGTGGCATCTATTACACCGATCTGACCATTACCGGCATGCTGGGCGAGGGCTGGAGCTATCTGGCCAGCTACGACGGTCCGATGGAGGGTGGCCATTCCGGTGTGACCCAGGACCAGCCTTATATTCCCGACGAAACCGGCTCCAGCCGCCGGTTCCGCATTCCCGCCATGATCACGCTGGACAATGGCTGGATTCTGAGCGCGGCGGATGCCCGCTGGGGCTCCACCATGGACGCGGCCAACAACCTGGACGGACTGGTCAGCCTTTCCAAGGACGGCGGCAAGACCTGGGAGTGGCAGATGATTAACCATTTCGCCGACTTCCCGGACCAGACCCCCGGCGCTTACAGGAAGAGCGCCTCCTTCATTGACCCGGCGCTGATCCAGAGCGAGGATGGCACCATCTACATGGTGGTGGATGCCTGCCCGGCCTACTCCGGTCTGCAGAACGGCGGCACCGCCGGCAAGGAGAGCACCGGCTTTGACGAAAACGGCAATCTGGTGATCGCCAGGGGCGAAGCCGGTTCCATCGCCTCCACCAAGGCGGAGGATTACACCTACTATATCGATTCCAAAGACCCCCAGTCCAAGGTGGTGGAAGGCCAGAACCGGACCCTCTATCCCATCAAGGATGCAGCGGGTGCGCTCACCGGCGCCTGGGTGGACGCGGAATACAATCTGTATGAGACCAGCGGCAGCGCGGTGGTGAAATCCACCTGCCGCCAGGAGCTCAGCGGCAAAACCGTGCAGAACAATGTGTTCTACAGCCAGTCGGAATGGAAAATCTATCCCACCTTCCACATCTGGCTGCGCACCGGCAATGTGACCGAAACAGGCATCCAGTGGAGCGAGCCCCGGATTCTGAATGTGAAGCAGCCGGGCGAAGGCTTTGTGGGTGTGTGCCCCGGCCGCGGCCTGACCGTGGAGCTGGGTGAGGACGGCACCGAGCGGGTGCTGTTCCAGGTCTACGATAATGCCACCGGCCAGGAGCGCGCCAGCGTGATCTATACCGATGACGGCGGCACCACCTGGCAGCGTGGAGAGCATGTGACCAACAACGTGGGCAAGACCAGCGAGTCCCAGACCGTCCTTCTGCCGGACGGCGGCATTCGCATGTATTCCCGCAATGACATTGGCTATATCAGCTATGCCGACAGCTACGACGGCGGCGTGACCTGGGGGCCCTCCTGCAAGGATGAGGCGCTGAACTATGTGGGCAACTGCATGGTGTCCTTCATCAATGTGGACGGTGCTCTGGTGGATGCGGACGGAAACGTATACGGCAATCTGATCGCCGCCTCCTATCCCAAGGGCAGCGGCCGGAACAACGGTGTGCTGCGCATCGGCAGCATTGACGCGGCCACCAATCAGGTGATCTGGCTGAACCCGGCGGATGTGAAATACCCCGGCAGCTACCTGTATTCCTGCCTGACTCAGCTGAAGGGAGAAGCCCTGGGCCTGCTGTATGAAAAGGAAGACACCAGCTACGGCACCGGCTACATCCTGTATGACGCCTTTGCCATGACCGATCTGATGAGTGAGGGCTGGAGCTATCTGGCCCAGGCACCGCAGCTGACGCTGAACACCGGCGATATTGCCTGCGATGCGGGCAGCACCGTGCAGGTGAGCGCCGGCACTGCAGGCATCCCGCAGGATGCCCGGCTGCAGTGGAGCCTGACCAGTGATGGTGAGGCCGCTGTGGCAGCTCTGGACAAGACCGAGAGCAGTGCGGGCGAGATGGTGACCCTGACCGCTCAGGCGGTAGGCAAGGCTACCCTGACCGTGACTGCGCAGGTGCAAACGGAGAACAAAACCCTCACCCTGCAGGACAGTGTCCGGGTCTATGTATCCGACGAGAATACCGTGACTCTGCCGGACGAATTTGAAAACGGCGGTGTTACCGAGAGTGCAGCCCGCAACGAGAACCCGCTGCTGAAGATGCAGACGGCCATTGAAGACGGCGTGTATGCCATCGTGGCCGGCGGCAAGGCGCTGTATTCCAGTGCCACCGGCACCGCGGCTGACCAGGTGGGCGTGACCGATGAAGCAGGCGAGCTGAACCTGAACACCGGCTTTGATGCCAATACCCAGCTGTGGAAGCTGACCAAAACCGAACAGGGCTATACCCTGGAAAGCATGGCCCGCCCCGGCTGGTATCTGGCGGTGGAGGGGCAGACCGGCGGCAAATATCCCCCGGTCAAGGAAACGCCCACCTACTTTGCCATTACCGGTGACGGAGAGGGCGGTTATCAGATCAGCACTCGGCTGGACGACACCGAGTATTTCCTGAGCCAGACCGGCAAGTTCTGCATCACCGCAGGCAGCGGCAGCGAGATGGCCATGTACCGTCAGTTTGCCCTGCAGGCAGGGGAAAGCTACTACCGCACCAGCGCCACAGGCCTGAAGAAGATGATTGCATTCCTGGAGGGGCTGGACGAAAGCCTGTACACCCCGGCCAGCTGGGATCGGATGCAGCAGGAGAAGGCCGCCGCAGAGCAGGCAGCCGCGCTGGATGGCGCACTGTTCGTGGATTCCGATGCCCGCTCTGCTGCTGCCCGGGACCAGGCCCGGCAGGCGCAGGAGACCATCAATGAGGCAACCGGCTCGCTGTTCCAGGCTGCGCGCGGTCTGGAAAAGAAGGCTGACGTGCGTTATACGGTGACTTTCCGGATCACTGGCGAATATTTTCCCGAGGAAAGCTTTGCTGCCCTGCAGTATAAGGCAGGCGAGCAGATTGCCGCGCCCGCTGCACCGGCGCATGAGGGCTATACCTTCAGCGGCTGGCAGAACCTACCCGAGACCATGCCGGAGAAGGATCTGGTGGTGACCGGCTCTTACACAAAGGATGCTGGTGAACCGGAGCAGCCGGAGGAAACCCCCACCCCGACTCCTGTACCCACCCCTGTACCTACTCCTGCGCCCGACCCGGGTCAGGACAGTGGTGCTCAGGAAAGCCAGAACGGCCCGGGCGGCAGTGGTTCCACTGCGGCTCCGTCTGCCACAGCTGCC
Organism: Allofournierella sp. CML151; assembly: GCF_027853465.1. NCBI lineage: Bacteria > Bacillati > Bacillota > Clostridia > Eubacteriales > Oscillospiraceae > Allofournierella > Allofournierella sp. CML151. Next base: position 103,732 of record NZ_JAPNNW010000009.1, read on the forward strand.
CCCACCGGTACGGCATCTGCTCAGACCGGCGACAGCATCTGGCCTCTGGCTGCTCTGAGCGGTCTGGCGCTGAGCTGCGCCGCCGCTCTGGTACTGCTGCGCCGCAAGCAGGGCTGAGCCTTGCCTAAGCGAAAACGGTAATTCCATACCAAATGCCCCGGCGGCTCCTTCCAATGGAAGGGGCCGCCGGGGTTTGTGTTGCTTTTGAAAAAGAAAAGTCAAAAGGGGGATTGTACCGCCCGCCGGAATGGATTATGATAGAAGAAATGTGTACCAAACAAGGCAGCAAAGACGAATGAGCTTTGCCGCCGGAAACAGGAGGGAATGGACCGTGGAACGGAATAAGCTGCTGGAGGCTGCGCTGCCCGCCCGGCTGGAGCCAGCGGAGCGGCCGGAGGAACTGGTGGATATGGCGCTGGCCCGGGGCGATGCGCTCACCGGCTGGCAGATTACCGGGGCGGATCTGACCGGAATGGATCTGACCGAGCTGGAGGTACAGGGGTGTCTGTTTCAGGGCTGCCGGTTTACCGGCTCCAATTGGCACGGCGCCCGGTTTTCGGATGTGGTATTCCGAAACTGTGAATGCTCGGCGCTGCAGGCGGAGGATGCGGACTTCTGCCGCTGCCGGTTTGAAAACGTAAAAGCTATGGGGGCGAGCTTTGCAGGCAGCCGCCTGGCGCACGTCCGGCTGGAGAACAGCAACTTCCGGCAGACGAATCTGACCGGGGCGCTGCTGCAGCAGGTTTCGTGGAAGCAAACCGACCTGAGCGAGGCTTTTCTGGCCCAGTGCCGCCACAAGGGCCTCACCTTCCGGGAATGCACCCTGATGAGTACCAGCTTCTTTGGCACTCTTCTGAACGGACTGGACTTTACCGACAGCCGTATGGAGGGTATTGTGGTCAGTGATACCGGTAAGGAGCTGCGGGGAGCGATTGTAAATGTGAGTCAGGCGGCAGACCTGGCCCGGGTGCTGGGACTCGTCATCCGCTGAACAGGGAGAAAGAGGAGGAAGTACAATGGCAAAACAGGTGGATCTGCTGCGGGGCAGTATCCTGAAGAGCCTCACTGCGCTGGCTCTGCCCATCATGGGCTCTCAGCTGGTGCAGATGGCGTACAATCTGGTGGATATGATCTGGATTGGCCGGGTGAGCGCCGGAGCGGTGGCCGCCGTGGGCGCAGCCGGTATGTTTATGTGGCTGTCCAACGGGCTGGCGATTCTGGGCAAAACCGGCGGACAGGTGCTGGTGGCTCAGCGCCTGGGCGCGGGCGACAAGCAGGCGGCCGCCCGCTATGCGGCTGCGGCCATTCAGCTGGCAACGGTGATTTCGCTGCTGTACACCCTGCTTATGGTGGCGGGGGCAGGACCCCTGATCGGCTTCTTCAAGCTGAACAGCCCTCAGGTGGCGGCCCAGGCGCGGGTGTATCTGATTATCGTTGGCCTTGGCATGTTTTTCTCTTTTCTGAATCAGGTGCTGATTGCGGTGGTCAACGCCACCGGCAACAGCCATACCCCCTTTCTGGCCATGTGCTGCGGTCTGGGGCTGAATTTTGTGCTGGACCCGGTGCTCATCTTCGGTGTGGGGCCTGTACCCCGTATGGAGGTGGCAGGCGCTGCCCTGGCCACGGTGTTGGCTCAGGTGGTGGTATTTGTGCTGCTGGTGGCCTATGCCCGGCAGGACAGCTGCCTCTTTGATCAGGTGCGGCTGACCCAGCGCACTACCCCGGCGGAGCTGGCTGCACTGGTGCGCATCAGCGGCCCGGCAGCGGTGATGAATGTGGTGTTCCCGCTGATTTCCATGTACATTGCCCGCATGGTGGCTGCCTTTGGTGACAACGCGGTGGCGGTGCAGAAGGTAGGCAGCCAGATCGAGTCCATCAGCTGGATGACGGCGGATGGCTTTGCTGCTGCGGTGAACAGCTTCATTGGCCAGAATTACGGTGCGGGAAATCTGAAACGGGCAAAAAAGGGCTTCGCCGCTGCCTTTGCCATGATGAGCCTGTGGGGCGTGTTCTGCAGCTGCTTGCTCATCTTTGCGGCCGGGCCGATCTTCGGCTTCTTCATCCCGGAGCAAGAGGTGCTGCCTCTGGGGGTGGACTACCTGGTGATTCTGGGCTTCTCCGAGCTGTTCATGTGCTGGGAAATCCTGGTGGAAGGGGCCTATGCTGGCCTCGGCCACACCGCGCCGCCCAGCATCCTGAGCATGGTGCTCACCATGGCCCGCATCCCGCTGGCCATGGTTCTGACCAGTACGGCCCTGGGGCTGAACGGTATCTGGTGGAGTATTTCCATCTCCACCATCTGCAAAGGCGTAATTCTGGTGATCATGTTTGCCGTGTTCTGGCGCGGGCTGCAGCGCAGGCTGGAAAATCAAGCGGCAGTGGAATAAATGGAATATAAATCAGAAAAAGGCTCCGGCCGCATTGTTGTTCAATGCGGCCGGAGCCTTTTGTTTGCTTAAACCAATTCGATGAAACCGCTTACTTCAGGGGCGAAGTCCGGCCGGCGAAGAAGGGACTCAATGTTCTGCTTGGCGCAGAAAAGCTTCTCCAGAGCCAGCGCCTGGCGTTCCTCATCGAAGCGGAAGAGGGGAGCGCTGACACTGAGGGCTGCCATTACCTGACCGTTGGCCACCAGGGGAACCGCCACGCAGCGGATGTTCTCGTCACTTTCACCGCACTCGCTGGCGTAACCTGCCTTGCGCATTTGGTGCAGCTGCTCAATGAGAGTATCCGGGTCGGTTACCGTGTTGGCGGTGATCGCGGGCATATGGCTGCTGTCCGGGTAGAGGGCACGGATCTGGTCATCCGACCAGCACATCAGCAGAGCCTTGCCCAGAGAGGTGGAATACAGAGGGAGCCGCTTGCCCACCGAGCTGATCAACCGGATTGCGTTGGGCGATTCCACCTTTGCCACGTACAGCACCTTGCCGCGGTCCGCCACGCCCATCTGACAGATCTCTCCGCAGCCCTCGGTGACCTGACGCATCTCGTTGTGGATATGCTCCAGCAGGGTGTGCTTGTTGGAGAATACCACGCCTACCGTGAAGGCGGCCAGGCCGATGCAGTAGCGGCCGGTGGCGGGATTCAGTTCCAGAAAGCGGCGTGCGTGCAGCGTATGGATGATGGGGAACAGGCTGCTCTTGGGGGCGTTCAGCCGGCTGGCGATTTCGGAAAGAGTGAAGCCGTCGGTTCCCTCGGAGGAAACAAGCTCTAAAATATCCAGCACCCGGGAGGTGCTGCGGTGTTCAGTAGAAGTGAGCATAAATGATACTCCTTTGGATTCATTGAATACATTATTACTTATGATAACAAAAACGGTGCGAAATGTCCATAATTTGGATATCACTTTCAAACAAGTGAAAGAAAATGAAAAGCATTGAGCATAATGCACAGTTTTTTTGAAATGAATCGATGCTAATCCAACAAATCGCATTCAGTTTTCCGCTTTTTTGTTGACATTTTATGAACGCAGTGTTAGTCTAATAACAGGCGGTTCGTTATTAAGAAAAATGTTCGTATATACGAAATTGAAATAATTAAAACAGAACGGAGGTGAAACGGTCACGTGCACAGGGCAAGGGGAAGCCCGGCACAATACATAGGAAGCAGACTGTTCGATGGCAGTGAGAGAGGATACCATCGGAGAAAGGGAGTAAAAAATGACAAGCACAATGTTGGTTGTTAATCTGGCGATTTCCATCGCTTTGATTATCGGTTTGATTCTGATTCCCAAGCTAAATCCTTCGGTCAGCCTTGTACTGGCCAGTGCTTACATGGGCATTTCCTGCGGACTGGGTGTTGTTCCCACCCTGGATACCATTGCAAGCGGTTTCGGCAGCATGATGACCAGTATCGGTCTTCCCATCGGTTTCGGCGTTATCCTGGGCCAGCTGATGAGCGACTCCGGCATGGCGCAGAAGATCGCTACCACGCTGGTACATGCGGTTCCCAGCAAATACGTTCTGTGGGCTCTTGCGGGTGCAGGCTTCCTGCTGGCAATCCCCGTATTCTTCGACATCACTTTCATCATCCTGGTGCCCATCGGCATCGCGGTGGCGAAGCAGATCAATAAACCCATGAGCTATGTAGCAACCGCCCTGATCATCGGCGCCTGCGTTGCCCAGACCTTCGTTCCTCCCACGCCCAACCCGCTGGCTGCCCCCGATTTGCTGGGTTACAGCTTGGGCACCCAGGTCATCGTTGGCCTGATCTGCGGCCTGATCGTTACCTTCATCGCTCTGTTCATCTGCATCAAGATCCTGGATCTGGGCCTGTTCAATGAGCAGAAGGATGTTAACCACGAAGTTGACGTGCTGAAAAACCTGGAGCAGCGCCAGACCAAGGAGCTGCCTGATCCTCCGTTTGTTCTGTCTCTGGTTCCCCTGCTGCTGCCTGTTGTGTGCATCATGATCAGCACCATGATCGATGCCATGGGCGCTGAGGATGGCAACATCCTGGTCAGCGTTCTGGGCAACAAGATCTTCGCCCTGGTTGTGGGCGTTCTGAGCGCTTACCTCATCGCCTGGAAGTACATTGGCATGAAGGCCAGTGAAAAGTCCGCCAACGAGGCTCTGGGCACTGCCGGCGTGGCTCTGCTCATCACCGGTGCCGGCGGTTCCTTTGGTTCCGTTATCGCGGCTACCAACATCGGCGACGCTCTGATTTCTGCTCTGAACATCAACACCGATTCTGTGATCATGGTTTGCCTGTTCGCCTACTTCATCGGCTTCATCTTCCGTGTGGCGCAGGGCTCCGGCACCGTTGCCGGCATCACCGCCATGACCATCATGGCTACCATCGCTCCTTCCGTGAACGTGCACCCCGTATGGCTGGCAATGGCCTCTCTGGCCGGCGGCATCAGCATCGGCCACGTGAACGATAGCGGCTTCTGGGTTTGCACCAACTTGTCCGGCTTCACCGTGACCGGCGGCCTGAAGACCTACACTCTGCCCATCTTTGTGGTTTCGATTGTAACGTTGATTGTTACCCTGCTGGGCGCGACTTTTGTACCTATGGCATAAATGCAAATCACTCATTCACTCCATGCACTCGCATGGAGTGAATGAGGTTTGTGGTATCTGCCCTTTTACATTATATTATAATTGAAGTAAGAGGGGACCGGAATACTGAAAAATCCCCGCGGCATGGTCGAGCTTTTTTCAGGAAACGTAAATTTATATCCAAGCGAAGATATAAAGGAGAGTATCATTATGGCGTTCGAAAGTAAGAAAAACAATGTGACCGATCAGCTGGCTTCCACTGCGAAACTGCCCAAAATGGTTCGGGTCCGTCAGGAGTTTGACCATACCCACATCGAGGTGAAGGACATCCCCGGCATCGTTCGTGAGCAGCTGTCCCGGGATGCGGTGAAGCAGAACATCAAGCCCGGCATGAGCATTGCGATCACCTGCGGCAGCCGCGGTGTTGCCAATATCGCCGTGATCCTGCGCGCCATTGTGGATTATGTGAAGGAGTGCGGTGCACAGCCCTTCGTGTTCCCGGCAATGGGCAGCCATGGCGGCGCCACTGTGGAAGGCCAGTTGGATATCCTGAAAAGCTACAATGTGACCGAGGAGACCATGGGCTGCCCCATCCGGGCCACCATGGAGACCGTTTACCTGGGCGACACCGAGGAAGGCAGCCCGGTATTCATCGATAAATACGCCCATGAGGCCGACGGCGTGATTCTGTGCGGCCGCATCAAGGCGCACACCGCCTTCCGTGGCCCTTACGAGAGCGGCCTGATCAAGATGTCGGTTATCGGCATGGGCAAGCAGCATGGCGCAGAGTCGGTTCATGAATCCGGCTTTGACAACATGGGCCGCGTAATGCCGCAGTTCGGCAAGGTGATTTTTGCCCACACCAACATTGTGGCCGGTCTGGGCGTTCTGGAGAATGCTTTCGATCAGACCTACAAGCTGGTTGGCCTGAATGCCGATGAGATCTGGGAGCAGGAGCCCGCTCTGCTGGTGGAAGCCAAGAGCAAGATGGGCCGCATCTGGATTGACAAGACCGATGTGCTGGTTGTGGATAAGATCGGCAAGAACTTCTCCGGCGACGGCATGGACCCCAACGTGACCGGTGCCTTCGCCTGCCCCAACAGCGCCAAGGACGGCAAGCCCGGCCCCATCGACGCACAGCGTATCGTTGTGCTGGATCTGAGCGATGAAACCCACGGCAATGCCAACGGCATCGGCGTGGCGGATGTTACCACCAAGCGTCTGGTGGACAAGACCGATGTGGATATCACCTATCCCAACGCTGTTACCAGCACCGTAGTGAACATCGTCAAGATGCCCATCTTCTGCCACAGCGATGAAAACGCCATCAAGCTGGGCGTTCGCACCTGCAACATGATCGACAAGGAGAACCCCCGCATCGTTCACATTGAGAACACCATGGAGCTGGGCCACATCTGGGTATCGGAAGCGCTGATTCCTGAGGTGGAAGCACATCCCAATATGGAAATCGATGGCGAGCTGGAGGATTGGGGCTTCGACGAGAACGGCAACCTGTGGTAATGGACCGCGCCGGAGCTCCGGCAGCGCCTAATAAATAAGGAGAGAATATTCTATGATTAACGCAATGATCATCGATCCTCAGGACAATGTCATCGTGGCCATTGAGCCGCTGAAGGCTGGCGATGAGGTGAATTACACCCTGAACGGCCAGACCGAAAGCCTGAAGGCTGCCACCGACGTGACCATTTATCACAAGCTGGCTCGCCGCGACATTGCCAAAGGGGAGCCCGTTGTGAAATATGGCCAGCACATTGGTGTTGCTGCCTGTGATATCAAGGCCGGCGAGCATGTCCACGTTCACAACGTGGAGAGCAAGCGGGAAGACCTGTGAGCCGTGTTCGGTAATGCATTAAGAATAAGGGAGTAAGAGCTATGACTTTTTACGGTTATAAACGTCCGGACGGCCGCGTGGGTATCCGGAACCATGTATTGATTCTGCCCGCCAGCGTCTGCGCGTCCGATACCACCCGCGTCATTGCTTCGCAGGTGACCGGCGCGGTGACCTTCAACAACCAGCTGGGCTGCAGCCAGGTGCCTGTGGACCAGCAGTACACCATGGACGTAATGGCCGGTTACGCCGCTAACCCCAACGTTTACGGCACTGTGGTTGTTTCTCTGGGCTGTGAGAACTGCCAGATGGATCTGGTGGTCAAGGCCATCGAGGAGCGTACCAACAAGCCCATCAAGCAGGTCATCATCCAGGAAGTGGGCGGTACCCTGAAGGCTGTGGAGGCCGGTGTGCGCTACGCCAAGGAAATGGTTGCCGAGGCTTCTCTGCTGCAGAAGGAAGAGTTCCCCATCAGCGAGCTGATCATAGGCACCGAGTGCGGCGGCTCCGACCCCACCAGCGGCCTGGCAGCCAACCCCCTGATCGGCCAGCTCAGCGATATGCTGGTTGAGGCAGGTGCGACCACCGTGCTCAGCGAGACCACCGAGTTCATCGGCGGTGAACATCTGCTGGCCGCCCGTGCAGTGAACAAGGAGGTTCACGACCGCATTTACGAGATCGTGCATCGCTATGAAAAGGCGCTGCAGCTGGTGGGCGAGGAAGTGCGTGAGGGCAATCCCAGCCCCGGCAATAAGGCTGGCGGTCTGACTACTCTGGAAGAGAAGAGCCTGGGCTGCATCCACAAGGGTGGCCATGCTCCGGTAAGCAATGTGTACGATTACGCCAAGCAGCTGAAGGCTCACGAGGGCCTGGTTATCATGGACACCCCGGGCAACGATCCCTCCAGCGTGGCGGCCATGGTAGCTGGCGGCTGCCAGGTTGTGGTGTTCTCCAGCGGCCGTGGTACTCCCACCGGCAGCCCGCTGGTACCCGTGATCAAGATCACCGGCAACCGCAACACCTATGCTAAGATGAGCGACAACATCGATGTGGACGCCAGCCCGATCATCTACGGCAGCAAGAGCCTGGATCAGATGGGCGATGAGCTGATGGACCTGCTGGTTCGGGTCGCCAATGGCCAGCAGACCAAGGCGGAGAGCCTGGGCTTCATGGAGATGGCAATTGCCCGCGTGTGCAACTTCACCTGATCGGTACAGGTAACACTCATACATCAGGGCCGCCTCTGGGCGGGCGGCCCTATTAAGGAGGAACGATATGCGGTTTGTTCGCTTTGTCCATCCTGAAACAGGGCGGGCACAGGCCGGTGTGCTGGGGCCGGGCGGCCAGGTGGCGGCATTGGCTTCCATCCCGGGCTGCAAACCGGCTCAGGATGTGCTGGAGGTGGTGCGTGGCTTTTCGCCGCAGCAGCAAGCGGCAGCGGAAACCTATGCACAGACCGGCCAGGGTGCCTGGGAAAGCTTCTGGCTGAACCAGGTCCGGCTGTTGGCGCCCATTGAGCGTCCCATTCACGATGTGATGTGCGTTGGGGTAAACTACCGGGCGCATTACGAGGAATGCGCCGCCGCCGTCCATATGGAGGAGCCGGAGGCTGCCGTGTATTTTTCCAAGCGATGCAGCCGGATGACCGGTCCGGAAGAAAGCGTGGAAAGCCATGCGGGCCTGGATCTGGCGCTGGATTACGAGGTGGAGCTGTCGGTCGTTTTGGGCAAGGGAGGACGTGACATTGCTCCCCAGGATGTGGAAAATCACATCTTTGGCTACAGCGTGTTCAACGACATCTCAGCCCGTACCCTGCAGCACAGCCATATGCAGTGGTACCGTGGCAAAAGCCTGGATGGTTTCTGCGCCATGGGCCCCTGGATCGTCACCCGGGACGAACTGCCCATGCCCCTGAATCTGAATGTGGAGAGCCGCCTCAACGGCGAGGTTCGCCAGCACTCCAATACCCGGGCGTTTATTCGGGATATTCCCAAGCTGATCAGCGAGCTGTCGCAGGGCATTACGCTGGAAGCGGGGGACATTATCATCAGCGGAACACCTGCCGGTGTGGGGATGGGATTTGATCCGCCCCGTTACATGAAGCCCGGCGATGTGATAGAATGTGAAGTGGAAGGCATTGGCGTTCTCCGCAACCGCATTCGAGATTAACTGCAAATCAATGAACAAAAGGAGTAAGCAGATTATGAGCAAAATCAGTTGGATGACTCCTGTGGTCACCGTTTTCCATGAGGACGGCACCCTGGATGTGGAAGGCAATAAGGCAGTTTATGAGCACCTGATCAAGGGCGGCGTGGATGGTATCGTTGTGATGGGTTCCACCGGCGAATTTTTCAGCATGCCCATGGAGCAGAAAAAAGAGCTGATCCGCGTTGCGGCCGAGACCATCAAGGGCCGTACCCGTCTGCTGGTTGGCACCAGCTGCATGGATTACCGCGAGACCATCGAGCTGGGCAACTATGCCATCGACCAGGGCGCCGAGGCTGTAATGATCATTCCTCCCTACTATTTCGCTCTGAGCGATGCCAGTGTGGAGGAGTACTTTGACAAGGTTGCCGATGGCATCCACGGCGATATCCTGATCTACAACTTCCCGGACCGCACCGGCTACGATATCAAGCCTCAGGTTACCCTGAACCTGGCCCGCCGCCACAAGAATATCGTTGGCTTCAAGGACACCGTGGTGCCCATGGAGCACACCCGCGAGCTGATTAAGACCATGCGTCCCGAGTTCCCGGAGTTCGAAATCCTGTCCGGCTACGATGATAACTTCGTACATAATGTAATCAGCGGCGGCAACGGCAGCATTGGCGGCCTGTCCAATCTGGTGCCTGAGGTTACCAGCGCGCTGGCCAAAGCTGTGCGCGAGAACGATATGGAGAATATCCAGAAGTATCAGCGTGAGATCGACCAGTGGATGGACATCTACAGCATCGGCACTCCCTTCATCCCGGTGGTAAAGCGTGCCCTGCAGCTGCGTGGCCTGCCCATCAGCGATACCAGCACCGTACCCTTCCTGCCTGTCACCAAGGAGCAGGAGGATCGCATCAAGACTCTGATGACCAAGATGGGTCTGCTGTGAGACAGAGTCTCGTTTGACTTTTCCTTGACCATTTCTAATATCCTTCTTTCTCTCTCTTTTGCATAGCGCATGCAAAGCTGCAAACAGGGATGCCGGCTTTATGCCGGCATCCCTGTTTCAGCGCATGAAAACGATCAAAAGGAGAGGGAAAAAGAAAAAATATAAAAAACTGAAAAAATTTCAAAAAAGGTGTTGACAATATAGTAGGGGGATGGTATTATATTTGAGCAGCGTCTCCCAGGGAAGAACGACTAAGCGCCCGTAGCTCAGGTGGATAGAGCAACTGCCTTCTAAGCAGTGGGCCGGGGGTTCGAGTCCCTCCGGGCGCACCAAACATGTGGTGGCTATGGCGCAGTTGGCTAGCGCGCCAGATTGTGGCTCTGGAGGCCGTGGGTTCGAATCCCACTAGCCACCCCACTAAAAAAGCGAATTCGAAAGAGTTCGCTTTTTTCTATATCACCCCGCCGTTTTTACACGGCGTTTCTGCTGGGTTGTCGCCAAGCGGTAAGGCACGGGACTTTGACTCCCGCATGCGTGGGTTCGAATCCCGCCAACCCAACCAAAACCGGCAGGTGCCATTGGGTGCCTGCCGGTTTTCTTCTTTGCCTCATCTAAGGGAAAACTGCTTGCTCCAAAAAGAAAAATAAAAAATTGAAAAAAGTGGCAGTTTAGGGGTTGCATTTTTCATAAGGCTATGGTATTATATTCGAGCAGTAATTTGCGGCTTTAGCTCATCTGGTAGAGCGCCACCTTGCCAAGGTGGAGGTAGCGAGTTCGAGCCTCGTAAGCCGCTCCATTTTTTTGGTGCTGTGGCCAAGTGGTAAGGCAAAGGTCTGCAAAACCTTCATTCACCAGTTCAAATCTGGTCAGCACCTCCATATGGAAAGATGGCTGAGCTGGTCTAAGGCGCACGACTGGAAATCGTGTGTGGGCCATAAACCCACCGAGGGTTCGAATCCCTCTCTTTCCGCCAGAAAAATCCGTAAGCTGAGAGGCTTACGGATTTTTTCTTTTTGAAAAAAGTTAACCGGGGATTCGAACCCGAAAGGGTGATTGCCGTGAAGAAAACCTGCCGGTGGCAGGTTTTTAGGCGATCTGCGCGCCGGGGCTGTGCCCCAAGCGCGGGAAGCTTTGCGCAGCAAAGATTTCCAAATCCCTCTCTTTCCGCCAGAAAATCCGTAGGCTAAGAGGCTTGCGGATTTTTTCTTTTTGAAAGGATTTAGCCGAGGGTCAGCCCCGAAAAAATAATAGCCTAAAAATTCTGTAAGCTGAAGGGCCAGCAGAAATTTTTCTGGTTATAATAAAATTGATTTGTTATTTGTGCCCCAGCGATTTATTCGAACGCTTGCCCCGGGAAAGAAGAGTGCCCGGCAAAACGGCGCGTGATGTGCCGTCGTTTGCCGGGCGTACGGTATCGTAAGGGGCTAGCCCGCCTGGTGGTCGTCCAGCGTCAGCCAGTCCAGCTGTGCCGGGTCCACACCGACAGTGCAGTAGAACAGCCGTGCATCAATGTGCAGAATGGCGCACAGGCGAAGCAGAAGTCGGCCGCTGGGAGTGCGCCGTCCGCTTTCGATCTGCTGATACCATCGGGTCGAGATTCCCGCAAGTTCCGCCACGGTCTCTTGCGTAAGACCCAGTTGGTGACGGCGGACAAAGATCTCAGATGAAAAAGCGCGTTTGAATTTCATGCCGCAAGATTCCCTCCTTTACTTCTTATATAATAGTGTAGTGCGTTTTACGGTTTTGTGGGGAAAAAGGTGCTGACGTAGGCAAATTTGGCGGGCTCGAAGTGGTTTTGTGCCAAAATCGCCGACAAAAGCAGAGCGTAAAAGCTGCAAAAGGACTTGTGTGATGCTGGACAGATTTTCTGTCCTTTGTTATGATAAACTAGAAAAGGTACAAATTGGACGCGTCTGTTTTGGTGAAATCTGAGTAAAAAAGGAACGAAATAGGATGCGGCATGGTTTTTGTTTGTGAAATATGGTATACTGTAAAAAATAGTTTTGGATTCAACATGGGCTGCATCCGGCCGCTTAAGAGAGGAGCGGACGCTGTGCTCAATGCAAAGTGGGGATTTTGGCTGTGAGTTTGGAAGTAACGATGTTCGGCGGCTTTGTGCTGCGGCATAACGGTAATACGCTCAAATTAGAGCGAAATAACGTCACACGCTCCATGCAGGTGCTGCAAATGCTGCTGTTCCACGGGGAGGAAGGCGTGCCCAAGGACGTGCTGATGGATCAGCTGTTTGGCTATGAGGACGGTGTAACCAATCCGGCCAACAACCTGAAAGTGACCATCAGTAATTTGCGGCGTATCCTCAAGCAGGTTGGCTTGGAGGATACCACTGTGGTGTTCAAGGCGGGAAGCTATCATCTGGTTTCGTCGGAAGAGATCACCGTGGATGCCTTCCAGTTCCACCAGCAGGCGGAGTTGGCCCTGGCTGCCCAGGGTGAGGAACGTGTTGCGTTGCTGGAAGCTGCCTGTGACCTGTATAACGGCGATTTCCTGCCTCATCTGGCGGGCTGCGACTGGGCCATGGTGGCCGCAGTTCATTATAAAGAGGAGTATGCCGCCTGTGTGCATGCCCTTTGCGGGGAGCTGAGCAAGCGCCAGGACTGGCAGCGGATGCTGCGGGTGGCTACCCAGGCTTCGGGCCTGAGCCCTCAGGAGGATTGGGATATCCTGCGCATCCAGAGCTTGCTGGCCATGCAGCGTTATCAGGAGGCCAAGGAGATCTATGAGGAGACCGCGAACCGGATGCTGGATGAATTCGGTGTCAAGCCCAGTGACCGGCTGAACGAATGTATGCGCCAGCTGGAAACGGTGCTGCCCAGCAGCAAGGCCTCGCTGGAACAGCTGCAGGAGGTTTTGAAGGAAGAGGATGTGTCCCGCGGGGCTTATTATTGTCCCTTCCCCAGTTTTATCGATACATACCGCACAGTCAGCCGTATGCTGGAGCGCAGCGGCCAGTCGGCTTATCTGATGATGTGCTGGGTCACCGATAAGCAAGGCCATCGCATTGAGCAGCGGGGTCAGGTAGCTCAGGTGATGCCCCAGGTGGGCGAAGCGATCCATTCTGCACTGCGCCGGGGCGATATCTATACCCGTGCAGAGGATGACCGTTTCCTGATCCTGCTCATGGGCATTAACCGGGAGAACTGCAGCATTGTCATCCAACGCATCGATGAGTGTTATACCGCCCTGCGCCGGGGCAGCCGCGGCCCTGCCGTGACTCTCCATTATAAGATGGCTCCCGTGGGCGATATGAGCCCGCAGCAGTGGAAGAGCGGCAGTGTGAACTGGGGCTGATCTTTAACGATTGGCAGATTGACCCGCAGAAATAAAGGGTAAAAGTTAATAGGAAAATGAAAGGACCTGTGTGCCGGCGTTGGCATACAGGTCCTTTTTTGTGCTCATTTTGATAGAAAACCCCACGCTTTTGAGGAAAATGAGTCTGGCGGGTAAAAAAACAGATGCCGATTATGAAAACTACCTCTGAGGAACGCTCACTTTAACCGTTCCTTTACTTGACGATGGTATAGTGGTAAGTGTCAAAACAGTGAAGAGGAGGGATGGGCATGGAACAGCAGACAGTCAGTAACGGACCTCTGCATCTGATCACGGTTTGTGTGGACAGCGGCGAGCACAGCCGGATGAGCGGGCGAATCTATCACCGGTTCAGCCAGCAGCCCATCACTTTTCTGGGTGCGGAAGGGGTGCTCTTTTCCATCGAAAAGCTGATGGATGAATGGGATTATCCCCAGTCCACACTGAAAATGCGAAGCTTCGCACCATCTTCACCCCATCAAAGGAGGCAGCCGGGTATGGCGAGAAAAGCAATCAATGATCCGCTGGCATATACCGGGCAGGATGCCACCTTCGTGGTCCATGTGAAATACCGGCAGAACGCCACCTGGCAGGGAACGGTGACATGGGCCGATAAAAACAAACAGCAGAATTTCCGAAGCGCGCTGGAGCTGATTAAATTAATGGACAGCGCCATGGACGAAAACTTACCACCCGAACAAGAGCAAACGGCCGAGCAGGGCGCGGCGCTCATCAACGGATAACCAAACGAACTTAGGAGGCAGCAGCTATGAAACACAAAATGTGGAGCCGTTTACTCAGCATGGCGCTGGCAGTAATGATGATTGCCAGCATCGTGCCCAACAGCGCCTTCGCCGAGGCGGCCAGCGAGATCACCAGCACCAGCCAGGTGCAGGTGGAAGAGACTCCCGTTGAGGAGACTCAGACCCCGCAGGAAGAGGTAACTGTGCCGGAGGCGGAAACTCCCGCCGAGCCCAGCACCGAGCCTGCTCCCACCGAGGAGCCTGTGGCTGAGCCCACTGCGGAACCTACCGTAGAGCCGACTGCTGAGCCTACCCAGGCTCCGGCTGAGACTGTTGCTCCCAGTGAAGAGCCCAGCGCTGAGCCCACTGCAGCTCCCGAGGCCACGGAGATCCCCGAGGGTACCGCTGTGCCCAGCGAGACTCCCGCGCCCAGCGCCAGCCCGCTGCCCAGCGAGAGCCCTGTGCCCAGTGAGACGCCGGTTCCCACAGAGACTCCTGAGGCCACTGAGAAGCCTGCCATCGACGGCCAGGCTCTACTGGATGAGCTGATGGCCATTGAGGACGACGAAGCCTTTATGAAGGCTGTGAACGAACTGACCGAAGAGCAGGCCGCCGCCCTGGAAGCCCTGGGCGAGGAGGCCCTGGCGGAGTATGCCCTGCGCGTGGAGAGCTTGACCGCGCAGGAGGAGACCGTTGAGCTGAACGCTGAAGATAAAGAGTTTACCGCAGCGGTGAAAGATGCCGAAGGCGTTACCGTTACCGTAAAGGTGCCCGCAGGTTCGCTGCCCGTGAATGCCCAGCTGGTTGCTGAGATGATCGAGCAGGATACCGAGAAATATACCAAGGCCGAAGAGGCCCTGGCCGACGAAACTCTGAACGAACAGCCCACCGAATACGCCGGCATGGTCGCTATGGATATCCGCTTTGAGGTGGACGGTGAGGAAATCGAGCCCCTGCAGCCGGTGGAAATGACCATCGATGCGCAGGCCCTGCTGCCTGAGGATGCCGACCCCGAGACCGTGGCTGTGCAGCACCTGAAAGAAGACGAAACCGGTGCAGTGGTCGCCGTGGAGACCGTGGCGGACGCCACCGAAGAAACCGGCGATGTGACCGTGGAAGCCACCCAGACCGAGGAGCCCGCCATGGATATGGCCAGCACCTTCGCGGTGGATGGGTTCTCGACCTTTACCATTACCTGGGGGTTTTATGACGGAAGCGTAACGGTCCATTACGTGAATACAGATGGATTTGAGATTGAAGGAACCCAAAAATATGGCGAAAAATTTGCTAATCGTGAATGGGTTGATCTGAGTGATTATGCCGGCCAAATCGAGGGCTATGAGTTTGTAGAGTATAAGTATGGCAGCGACTTTGATAGTAGCTACCATATGGCTGATGCAGGTGAGGAACCTCAAATTCGTTATAATAGTGGTTACTACTATCGTTTGGACGGATATAGTAATGGTGAACGAATTTTTTACTATGCGTCTGCCGACGAACGCAATATCTATTTGGTATATGAAGAAAACAGCCAGTCCATCGATCCCGGTGTGACCAGCGCTACTGTTACCACCGGCAAAACACTAGTTTTGCAGCAGGGCCAGCAGGCTGGCGGTCTCTATGATCTCACCCTCTCCGTTTCCGGTGATCGGGGTTCTTCTGAACAGAAAGCCATGCTGGACATTCTATTCATTGTGGATAGCTCTGGAAGCATGGATGGAAGCCGTCTAAGAAATGTAAAAACAGCGATTAACACAATCACTAACAATTTGAATAGAAACGAAGATCTGGATACTCGGTATGCGGCGGTGAAGTTTAGTGGCTCTACCGGCTACGGCAAATATGACGATGCTGGCACAGTACAGAGCTGGACTGGCAATGTTACAACCTTCCAGAACAAGGTTGCCTGGATCAGTGCTACTGGAGGCACCAACTATGAAGCCGGTTTGATGGAAGGAAAGGAGCTTTTGACTGGTGCCCGGGAAGGTGCGGTGACCGCTGTTATCTTCCTTTCCGATGGCAAACCTGGCTACTACTACGATAACGATGGTTATACGGCCGGTTCTGGCAACAGCTATAATTCGACCGCTCAGAGTCATGCGGAAAAGCAGTGTAACACCCTCGATGTGGATTACTTCTACACCATTGGCGTGGGCGATGAAGATAACTTGGAAACCAATATGAAAGCCTTGGCAGATGCCGCTTGGCTGGTTCCGGACAGCAATCGTGGCTATTATATGGCCAATGATCTTACCGAGTTGAACGATGTTTTCGATAAGATCGAAGCCAGTATCACCTTCTACGCCTGCCAGGATGTTACTCTCACCGATACCATGAGTGGGTATGCCGAAGTGGTTCCTGCGGATGATGGTAGTTATACCTTCACGATCACTGTGAAAAATGGTGATATTGAAGAAGACACTCAAACGGTGACCTTAGCTGCGAATGAAACAAGAAAGATTGTGTCCTTGAATGGCATAGAAGGCGATGTAATACTCACCTTCCAAGACGGCACGATTACTCTGGAATTTCCTACAAATTATCAATTGGAGAAAGATCACACCTATAGTGTAACCACTACCGTGAAGCCCACTGAAGCGGCTATCACGGCTGGAACTGAAGGGTATGACGGACGTGGCGATGCCGGTACCGGTACACACGCCGGCCAGAGCGGTTTCTATAGCAACGTTAGCGACAGCTCCAAGGTTACCTTTAAGCCTACGGTCAACGGTCAGGCTGGTGAAGAAAAGTCGGAGCTGTTCCCCAAGCCTGTTATCCAGATTTTCGATCCGGGCGACGTGGAGATGGAGACTCCTGCCCATACCAAACAGGCCATTCTGAACGACGACGGTACCTACGATCTGACCCTGACGGTTTCCGGTTCCACCGGTACCGCTACCAAGAAGGCTCAGGTAGATGTGCTCATGGTGGTGGACGTTTCCAATAGTATGAATGAGAACGGCCGCTTGGGGAATACGAAAAATGCTATGAAAGCTTTGGTCGAGGAGCTGGAAGGCAACGATACTGTTGATGCTCGGTACAGTATTGTGACTTTCTCCGGTCCTCAGTACACGAACACCGATGGTTCTTCGAATAACGCACAGGTAAAGCTGGATTGGAATAGTAACACGGCAGATGTAAAAAACAGTATTAGTAAGATTTCTACATCTGGTGCCACGAACTATGAAGCTGGTTTGGAAAAGGCTGTGCAGCAGCTGGCAAGTGCCAGATCTACAGCTTCCACTGTGGTGGTATTCCTCAGTGATGGTGCCCCCACTGTTTACAACGGTGGCGGTGACGGTGAGAACAATTTGAGCCTTACTGATACAGGTTGGAAAAACACTTTGGCCGAGGCCGCCAAGGTCAGCTGCAGCCAGTTCTACGCTGTAGGTATTGGCGAGACACAGGAAAAATATATGACCGATATCCGGGATAGTGTGAATGCTGTGTCTAAAGAATATTTTGCAGCAAACAGCGATGGTTCCAATTTGGCGGACAAATTCAAGGATATTGCTGGCAGCGTAACTGCACTGGCTTGCGAAAATGTCACCATCACGGATATTCTCAGCCAGTATGCTGAAGCTGTCTTGAGCACTAGTGGTACTCCGGAAAAGCTGAAGATCAAGGTTACGGATGCAAATGGCACGGATGTGACAGAAGTTGAACAGCAAGCAGGCAATATCACTGCAGCCTATGACAGCGTAAACAAGACTGTAACTCTGGATTTTGATGACAGCTATCAGTTGAAGGCGAATTATACCTATGCTGTTACCCTGAAGATCAAGCCTACTGATGAAGCAATTCAGTACCTGAACGAGAATGGTGGTGTATATCCCAATACTCCCGATTCCGGTACTGGTACTCATGCTGATAAACATGAGAATGGTTTCTTCTCCAACACCGAGGCTACTCTGACCTACCAGGTTACAGGCATTCCGGGTCAGAATACCGTTTCCTATGATAAGCCTGTCATCCGGGTCAACAAAGGCGATTTGCTGATCACCAAAACGATTGAGGGCTTGTCGGAGTCTGAAATCGAAACTCTCAAAGATACGCTTGTCTTCACTTATACCAACGTCGATAATCCGAACGACAAAGGCACTGTGAACTTTGCGGAAATGAATCTGGTGGATGGCGTATATCAGGCGACTGTGAAAAATCTGGATGCCAATGCAGCATACACCGTGACAGAGGCTGGTTACCAAGTGGATGGATACGACTGCACCACCAGTCAGCCGACTGAACCCGTTGTGATTCCGAACGGAGGAACAGCAACGGCTGCCTTCACCAACACTTACACCCCGTCGAATATGGAGCTGACTATTGTAAAGAACATCCAGGGCAATCCCTATGACGATGGCCGTGATATGTTCAGCTTTAAGATCACTTGCCGTGAATCTGCCAATCAAGACAACATTGGTAAAGTATGGTATGTGCATCTGGACGGTGCAGGTCAAAAGACCATTACCCTGCCGGTAGGTAAGTACGAAGTGACTGAGATGGATAATATCCACTATAAGCTTGTTCGTGTTGCTCCTGAACCCACTGATACATTGTATGAGCTGAAAGAAAACTCGACGATCACCTTTACCAATGAGCCGGTGAAGTCCAACATTCCCACCGACGGCGGCGGTGTCGAGAACCAGTTTGCCCTGCGTGGCCAGGATATCGTCATCACGGCCAACAAGATCGATGGGGATACGGAAGTTACCCCGACGACTAGTGGACAATAAGCTGGAAAGGAGCGATGAAACATGAAAACGTTTTTTAAAACACATGCGAAACTGTGCATCGCCGTTCTGGCTCTGCTGCTGGTCACGGTAGGCGGAACACTGGCCTTGATGGTTTCGAACTCTGCGGCAGTTACGAATATTTTTTCGGTCGGTCAGGTGGATACGGAAATTCAGGAAAATCTGACAGAGGGAAATAAGCAGGTATCGATCTATAACAAAGGTCCCTCCGACGCCTATGTTCGCGCCCGGATCATGGTTTCCGGTGTGAATATGGATCAGGTAAAAGTGGTGGATTCTGAACAAGAAGCTACCGATCCGGATTGCATCTATTTGGTGATGCAGAACCCGGCCAATTGGCAGCAGTATAGCGATTCCGAAAGTGATGATTTCTACTACTATTTGGATGTCCTGAATGTTGGAGAGAAGACCTCTAACTTGCTGGAGAAAGTGGTTGTCGGTGAAAATCTGCAAACGGAGGATTTTTTGAAGGACTTCACGGTTACGATTTACCACGAAAGCGTGCTGGCTGTTAATCAGCCGGAGACAATTGACGTCAGCGTGGTAAAGAGCGCGTTTGATGCGGCGCAGCCTTCGGCTACCCCCTGATACGGGCAGGGCAGAGGTAATTCGCGAAGATGTGCGGTGGGGAAGCTTATGATTCAAGCTTCTTAAAAAAGCAGGGCTTCCCCACCGTATCTTAACCGAACTCAAACCCCTTGGATGATATACTGAAACCACGGTGTTATACCGAAACAGTTTAACGATATCAACCAAAGGAGCCAGAGTTATGCTTCAAAAAATCTGCGGTTTTCTTTCCACGCTTTTGATGGTGGCGCTGCTTGCGCTGGCAGCGGTACTCATCGTTCCCGTGATCCTGGGATATACCGAGCTGGCCGTTCTCACCGGCAGCATGCAGCCGACCATCCCCGTGGGAAGCCTGATCTACGTAAAAGAAGTCGATCCTGCCACCCTCGAACCGGGCGATGTGATCACTTATCGGCTGGAAGGTGACACGATGGTAACGCACCGTGTGATCGAAACGAATCCGACCGAGGGTTATCTGATCACGCAGGGCGACGCCAACGAAGACCCGGATGGCGAGATCACCTTCGATCGAATTGTTGGAAAAATGGATTTTCATCTGCCCTATCTTGGCTACATCAGCATGAACATCCGAACAAAAAACGGAATATTTGCCATTTGCGGAACCTTGATTGTAATCATTCTTCTGACCTTTGTTCCTGAGATTTTTGCACCGGATTCCCCGGAAGACGAACAGGAGCAGGAAAAGAAGCAGAAGAAGATCTTCCGCAAAAAGCAGGAAAATTGATCCCCTGGCAGCGAGGAACTGCCTTTAAAACAACACAAATCATGGTTATAAGGGAGTTGTAGCAAATGAACAAAAAGAAAATGGCAATGTCCATCACATCGGTAGCGCTGGTTGGCGCGGTCGTAGTTGGCGGTACCCTGGCTTATCTGAGCGATAAGTCCAACATGGTTACCAATACCTTCAATGTGGGCTCTGGCTACACGGAAGAAGATGGACACATCGGTTTGTGGCTGGATGAAAAGGATGTAACCGATCCTGCAAAACGCACGGAAATCGGCAACGAGTATGAAGAGCTGCTGCCGGGTTCCATCGTAGAAAAGGATCCCACTTTCCATCTGACTACCGGCTCCACTGACAGCTACGTATTTGCTCAGGTGACTGGTGTAGATGAAATGATTGCTGCTGGATATTTCTTTACTGTAGAAAAGCCGGAAAAACTGGTGGATCCCCAGAATGCGTTTAATAACAAGTGGGTAAAGGTTGCTGATAATGGCGTAGAAGGCGATGCTGGTTACAATGGTCTGTACATCTATAAAGATGGTGTCGACGATCTGGTAAGCGGCGGCGAGGCCATGGAGCCGATGTTCAACTGGGTAAAGCTGGGCAGTGGTCTGGACAATGAGAAATTTGAAGCGATCACTCCCTCTGCGGTTGATATCCGTGGTGTTGCCGTGCAGTCCGCTAATCTGACTGCAGATGAGGCTCAGGTTGAGGCGGAGAAGATTCTGGCTACTATGCCCTACTAATTGGTACTTAACCGCTGTTATGAGAAAGCGGCTAATCTGGAATTAATTACAGAAAGAGGTAAAGGATCATGACGAAAAAAAGAATTGCAACAATGGCAACCTGCATCGCTCTGGTAGGCGCAGTAGCAGTTGGCGGCACCTTGGCTCTGCTGAGCCAGCAGTCCAATACGGTTACCAACACCTTTACGATTGGTAACGGTTATCCGGAAACTGCACTGACTCTGGATGAGGCTCCGGTTGCGCGGGTGACTACCGGCACAGAGAACTTTGGTGGCTATAATGCCATTGGCGGAGATCGAGTAGAGGCCAATGATTATGCCAATCTGGTCGCGGATACCACGCTGGACAAAGATCCCACCTTCCACCTGGCTACTGGGTCTCCCGATTCCTGGATCATCGCTAAGGTTACTGGCGTGAGTGCTTTGAAGGAAAAAGGCATTACGATCAACGGAGAACTGCCTTATGACTACGGTTGGCTGAAGCTGAATACTGAAGACGGCACGGCCACTCCCATTACCGAGTATGCAGATCTGACGGATGGTTACTATGTTACCAAGGAGATTGTGACCGCTGGCAATGACACTGATGATCTCTTTGAGGAGTTGAAGGTTGGCGCTAATGTGACTCGTGGTGCACTTGACGATATCGTTGTTAGCGGTGTAGCTGTGGAGTCTGTAACTGACGCGTGGGCAAATGATGGCGCTGCTGTGGTGGCGCAGGCCAAGACCGCTGACTTTATCCAGTAAAATACATTACAAGCTTTAAAACGAGGTACATACCATGAAAAACAAAAAGCTTCTGACCGGTGCGATCAGCCTGGCGCTGGTAGCCGTGGTTAGCGTAGGCGCTACTCTGGCCTACTTTACCGATAAGACCGAGACCGCGCAGAATGTGTTCAGCGCTGGCAAGGTATCCCTCAGCCTGATCGACAAGAGCGAGCCGGAAGAGGGCCAGGTAGGCGGCACGCCGTACGAAAAGGACGGCATCACCGGCATCCAGTACGATAACATCATGCCCGGCGACGTGCTGAGCAAGATCGTTGGTCTGAACACCGCTGCGGATTCTCAGGATGCCTATGTAGCCATCCGTGTAACCGTTAACGATGTGGTAGCCCCCAACGCAAACACTGTACTGCCTGAGGAGATCACTGCTCAGATCAGCGATATCATCGCTTCTCAGGTGGATGGTGATCTGTGGGCCAGCAAGGATCTGGGCAACGGCGACGTGGTCTATTACTTCAAGACTGTTGTTCCCGCTGATACCAAGAACTTGATCCTCTTCAGTGCGATCCCCCTGCCTGGTTCTGAGTGGAACAACGAGTACGCCGAGCTGAGCTTCGACGTGGACGTACAGGCAGCCGCCATTCAGGCAGCGAACACCGATCTGGACCTGTTCATGGGCATGGATTGGGGCGATATCGTGGAGTTGGCCGACTAATATTGTTTCTTTAAAAAAAGCGCGGCTTACACATTTTGTGAAATAAAGGGGGCGGCGGCCATGAAAGCAAAGGCGCTGAGTGCCGTGGCTACGGTACTTCTGCTGGCGGTAATGGCCGTCGCCCTTCCTTTCAGTGTACCAAAACTATTTGGCTATCAAATCTACAACGTATTGACCCAAAGTATGGAACCGGCAATGCCGGTGGGCAGCGCGATCTATGTGAAGCGCTGCGACCCCCAGGCCCTCGAGCAGGGCGAGATCATCACCTTCCGGCTCAGCGAGGCCACCGGCCTCGTGGAA